>NZ_LT965928.1:596944-866173 GCF_900239935.1 Pseudoalteromonas carrageenovora IAM 12662 | reverse complement strand
TGGACGACACTGCCATTGAAGTATTTGAAAAAGCCCTCGAACAACATGGTGGATACACATTAGCTGTATACGAAGCGGTTATGAATACCGAAAATAACCACCGCGTTTTGCAAAAGCAAGCAGCTGAGCAATCAGAACTTCAAGAATTTGAGAATAAATTAAGTACTGAGGTAATTAAATTCGCCTCGTATGAAAGCCGCCGCGAAGAGCGTATGAACTACTCGATAAAAGTAACTATTGAGTATAAAGATAAAAAGAACATTGCCGCTAGCACCTCCGATATATCATTAAGTGGCTGCAAAATAAAACTAGGTACTCGTTACTCTATTAAAAAAGGCGAGCTACTTGCCATGCGTTTAGTCGGGCTTGAGCAAGATTTTGAGCTAGGCTTAAAAAACGGGATTCAATATGAAGTTGTTGCCGTTGAAAATATATCTCGTGAATATAACCACATTCGCTTAAAACGTACCTACATAGAAAAAAACGAAGCTTTTGATGACTTTTTAGACAGTTTTATAAACGGAAATAAACGCCGCTACAAAGTAAATTTGGATAACACCCTTGATGCTGTAGTTTCTAAGGGGTACGAGCAATATTATATTCCTCGTGTAACCTCTTTATATGTATTTTTAAGCAAAAAAGACGAAACGCTCTACCCAAGTTTAAGCTTAACCACCGAAAATAATATTTTTATTCAGCGATACTTTACCGATGAAAGAAAAGTCCCTTGTTTATACAACGTACTTAATCATCAACGAGTTACGCAGCTTCTAACGCAAATAACAGCAGTTAAAGAAGATTACCTATACACGTTTACACATGTATCGTCGGGTAAGATTTACTATTACTCAGCAACAAGAACTGAGTTAAACAACAACCCTAAGTTAAAAGATTTATTTTTAGGTTTTGGTAGCCAAAAAGAGAGCTGGCAAAGTTTTAAAATACAAATAATGCCAAGCCACCCTGATGACTCTTTTATTCCGCTTTCGCTACCAAATAGTGCCGGCTCTAATATTGAAAAACTAAATAAGCCCCCTTCTCCACGCGTTAAAGGACTTATTAAAGATGTAAAATACGTGGTTGTACTTACAAGCATGGGCAATAAAGCTGAGCAAGAAGATTACAAACAGCTCTCTTACGACAAAGCACTCGTTAACCAGCTCAAGCATTTTGGCCATGCTAAGCATAAATCGCCACCCTATTTAGACATAGTGCCACTTGAGTACGTTAACTTACGCTCGCACAAACGCTACTTATATAAAACACCAGTCAGTATTACAGTAAATGAAACTGTATATGATGGATATACACGGGATTTTTCAGTCATGGGCTTACAGCTTGAGTGCGAACAGCCCGTTACATTTAAAAAAGGTGATGTTGTACTTCTAGCCTTTCCTGAGCTGCAAAAAATAACAAAAAAACATAAACTCAGCGAGTTAAAGTATGAGGTAATGGCAATTAGTAAGTCATTCACTACTATTAATTTAAAGGCTAATCGAGTAGCTGATTTACCTCATGCTGGTGTTACCTTTTTTACTCAGTTAATAGAAGGGAATAAAGATAAGCTAAAAGTTTCTGAAGAGGCACCAAAAGTAGAAGGCCTCTCTACAGCTCTTAGAAATATGGTCACTAAAAGTGTTTGCCAATTCCCATTTTACTTACACAAAGAGGCTGCGCACTTTAAAACAGGTGCTATTGGCTTTGGTTTATATGCAAGTCCAATGCATGTGATTTTACAAAACTTTGGCTTATTAAGTAATAAAACCGACTTATCGAGTATTTTAACGCAAGAGCAAATAGTTGATGTGATCACCCCTAATATTAAAGATCGCAGCAGACAAGACCCGCCTCTTGCTTTTACACTTGCAATTAACTTTGACCCGCGCAAGGGTAGCATTGAAGATGCAGTGGTAAGCCAATGTGTATTAGGTGAAGATTACACCAGCTTTAATAAGCAAATAAGCAAAGGTATTAAGTCGGAGCTTATATTTGTAATGCGACTTTATATTTCACGTACGGGCCGACCAGATACCGACTACTTATCTAACGAGCTAAAATACGTAAGCCAATACGCCATGCATAAAGCAAAAGATTTAGAAGAAGCCTTGTGGGCTGTTGCTGGTGTGGGCGATATGGTTGATATAACAGAAGAAGCTTTAAGCCACCTTGAGCTTAAACAAGAACAAGTTGAACAAATGGGTCGTCGTAAGTTAATTTGGTTAAACCGCTTACGCTAAGCGGTTTAACCTTTTACTTATGCGTTTGGCTTTTCATTTAGCGGAATAGCTAGCATATACAATAACTGCAATAACGAACCTTGGCATATAGCAGCTTGGGCTTGCTCAACCACTTTAGGCTTGCCATGTACGGCAACACCAAGCCCAGCCTGAGCCATCATGACTAAATCGTTTGCACCATCCCCAATTGCTACCGTTTGTGCTTTTTCAAGGCCTAGTTTTTGTTGAAGTGACTTTAATACCACCGCTTTTTGCTGCGCATCCACAATAGTACCAAGTACTTTACCTGTTAGCTTGTCGTCTTTAAATTCCAGCACATTAGCATGCACTTCATCTAAATTAATTAGCTCCTGAACACGCTCTGCAAAAGGCACAAAACCACCGGACGCAATAGCTAAATACCAGTGGTGTTGTTTTAAAATTTGACACAACGCTTTAATGCCCGGCATTAAAGGAAGCGCACTTTTAAGGTCCTCAATTAAGCTTTTTTCAATACCTGCAAGCTTAGCTACTCGCTGATTTAAACTTTCGCTGAAATCAAGCTTGCCATCCATGGCGAGCGCTGTTACCGACGCAACTTCATCATAAACATTGGCTAAACGCGCTATTTCATCAATACATTCAATAGTAATAGCCGTTGAGTCCATATCCATAACAAGCAAACCAGGCTCGTATAAGTTAGGAGGCGTGGCTACTTGCACTAGTTGGCAATCAAGCGAGCTTGAAAACTCTTGAAGCGCTAACGGGTTTATTGCTTGCTCTGCATTTTGTGCATAAAAACACAACGCAGGCGCTAAGCCTAAATCTGGTTGATACTGACATACAGCCGTTACTGTTTGATTATATTTAGCTAAAAACTCAATAATTTGTGTTACATGGATGTGTTCGAAATCACCCGCAAATGCAATGCTAAATAACCCTAACTTTTTATCTGGAATATCATTAACCGGTATAAAATTGCCACTACTGTAAGTAAACCACTTATTTAAAGTTAAGAGTTGTAATGGCTGCTCAGCAGCTGGCTGTGCCATGCTCGTTTGCGACATGGAGTCTCCGTGTTTATTTTTATTTTCCTGACTTTTGGCATTTCTTGAATAACTAATATTAACGCTAAATTCGCCATCAGGTGGGGTTTAAGGTTATAGTTAGTGTAGTTGTAACATCAAATCAAAATGCTGTCAGTAGCATATACGGTGACTATGAAAAATAACCATATTAAAAACCCTATATCCGCATCTCAAAGAAAACGCCTCGTACGCTTAATACTTGCGGCTGGCTGTTTTGTATTATTAAGCTGGGTAGGTGTTAATAGTAGTTTTCAGAGTCATCAGTTATTATATGACAGCGCCGACAACACAGCACAAAGCTTAACTAAGTTTATGGCTTTAAACGTTAAAACCCCGCTTATTGAAAAAAACAAACCCCAGCTAAATGCTATTTGTAACGATATAAGTAAAGATAAATTTGTGCTTTCGGCCACCATTTACGATCAACAAGGTATTTTGATAGCCAGTAGCGATAATTGGCAATCACACCATATTTTTGGTCAACTACCTGACTCCACCCCAGGAATTAGCAAGCTAAAAACACCTTTTATGGAACCCGTAATAAGCGATGATGATCGCCCTATTGGTTTTGTGTCGGTAACGTATTTAACGCGTGCAGCTATATCAGACAGCCACAATCATTTTCATGATTTAGGTAGGCAAGTTTTATTAATGCTAGTTATTGCATGTATTTTTACATGGCAATTAGGACGCGGTTTAAAACGCTGGCAGGTGAGTCGTTATATGCAAAAAACTTCTAAGCAAGAGTCATAAAGCGCTTTAGCAAGCGCCTCTTTATCACTACTTTGTTTTAAACTACATAATACGTTGAACACATTTGGAATGTGTAGCGGCGTATTAATTTCCCCCTGATGACCGCTCAGTGGCATTGAGGGCGAATCAGTTTCGAGCACTAAATGTTGTGGCTCAATTTGAGCAATTACATTACGAGTTTTTGCTGCTCGCTCATAAGTTATAACCCCACCTACACCTAATTTAAAGCCCTGTTTAATATAATAGTGCGCTTGCTGTAGTGACCCCGAAAACGCATGTATTACACCACCACATTTTGGCTTGCAGCGTTTAAACGATTGCGCAATTAAATCATGGCTTTGCCGATGGTGGACAATAAGCGGTAAATTCAGCTCATTAGCAAGGGTAATTTGTTTCTCAAATAACCGCGTTTGCTTTTCAAGGTTTCCAATACTTCTATCGAGCCCACACTCACCAATTGCCACCAGCTGGTTAATATTTGCTTTTGCAAAATCAAAAAGCTGCGCTAAGTGAAGTTCTTTATGAGCATCTAAAAAGTAAGGGTGGAGCCCTGCAGCTATATGCACTTGTGGGTATTTGCTTTTAAACTCAATTAACTGTTTAGATTGCACCAAGCTAATGCCTGGCACTATAAAGCGCTCAACGCCCTTTGCCACACATGCTTTTATAAGTGATTCACGCTCTGCGTCAAACTCATTAAAATCAAGGTGGCAGTGGGAGTCTATAAACTTCACAGCGTAAACCGTTTAAGGGTTTAAACGTGTAACTTGCCAGCTATTATCATCCTGGCGCTGGTACATAAAGCGGTCATGTAAACGGTGTGCGCCACCTTGCCAAAACTCTATTTTAGTGGGCACTACGCAATAGCCGCCCCAAAAGTCAGGCAATGGGATTTCACCTTTGGCAAACTTGCTCTTCATATTAGCAAAGGTTTCCATAAGCACTTTTCGCGACGACACGGGCCTACTTTGCGCTGAAGCCCAGGCCGCTAATTGGCTTTCTTTAGGGCGTGATAAAAAGTATTTTGCCACGGCAGATGTAGGCAACGGTTTAGCCTCGCCGTACACAATTACTTGGCGCTCCATATGGTGCCACGGAAAATGCAGCGATATTTTATTATTACCTTTTAGCTCTTGTGCTTTACGAGAGCCCGTATTAGTAAAAAATACAAACCCGTTATCATCTAAATGTTTTAACAATACAATACGCTGTGAAGGCTGCCCAGTTTCATCAACCGTTGCCACAACCATTGCCGTTGGATCAGGCACATTACTGCCCACAGCATGCTCAAGCCACGTTTCAAATTGTTTGAATGGATCATCTTGCAAGTTATCTTCGCTTAGCGCGTCTTGCAGGTATTCACGACGGATATCTTCGAGTTTCATAAACAAATCCTTCTCTGTTTATTAAAGCGTATGTGGGTAAGTTAAGGTCAGGCAATCAATAGTAATCAGTAATAAGAACAATTTTATATTTTGGGTTAGTGCTTGGTTAATGTTGGGTTTCGTTTCACTCAACCCAACCTACGGTGCTATCAGCTATCAGCTATCAGCTATCAGCTATCAGCTATCAGCTATAAAATGATTAACTTACAAAAGTTCGTCAAGTAAAGCCTAAAATCATCTGCAAGTGTAGGAGTGCTAGCAAGGCGGTAAACTATTTATGCCAAGGAGCATACGGTTTGTATGTGACTTAAGCTAAAAAGTTTTACCAACGCAGCTAAAGCGAACTACACGAAACAGAAGGTTCACCTAAGTAGTTTAGCCTAAGACAAGGCATTCACCCCTACTTATCCCTATGAGCATACGATTTGTATGTGATTAGGGTAAGTCGGGGTGGATAACGCAGTATTAGGTTAAAATACGACGGTGATTACATTTGCTCCATGACTTCAATGCCAAGCAAATCCAATCCAGTTTTTAGCGTATCCGCCACTAAATTACACAGCACTAAACGGCTGTCACGTACGTTTGGCTCTACGCCTTCTTTAAGTACTGGGCAGGCTTCGTAGAATGTCATGTATAAGCTAGCTAGCTCGTATAAGTAACCACATAATACGTGCGGAGTGGCCTCATTGATCATTAAATCAAGCACTTCTTCAAGCTGTAGCAGTTTAAGTGCGAGTGCTTTTTCTTGCGGCTCAGCTATGGCTACATCAGCATTTAGCGTAGCGGCATCGACACCAGATTTACGGAAAATACTACGCACGCGAGTATAAGCATATTGTAAGTAAGGTGCTGTAGCGCCTTCAAAGCTTAGCATGCTGTCCCAGTTGAATATGTAATCGCTGGTACGGTGCTTAGAAAGATCAGCATATTTAACTGCACCAATACCTACTTTACGAGCAATTTCGCTGCGATCATGATCCGATAAGTCAGATTCACGCTCTGCTAATTTTGCTGCTGCACGGCTAATTGACTCTTCAAGTAAATCAGCAAGTTTAACAGTGCCACCTGTACGGGTTTTAAATGGTTTACCATCAGCGCCCATCATGGTGCCAAACGGGCAAAACTCGTAGCTTGTTTCATCGCGTAAAAGGCCTGCTTTACGAGCTGTAAGCTCTACTTGGTTAAAGTGAAGGCTCTGGCGTGCATCAACAAATATTAAAATACGTTCAGCACCCAATTTATTTGAGCGGTAATCACACGCGGCTAAATCAGTGGTTGCATATAAAAAGCCACCGCCTGACTTTTGCACGATAAACGCAGATGGCTCACCGTCTTTATTTGCAAGCTCATCTAAAAATACTACTTGTGCGCCTTGCGACTCTACAGCAATGTTTTTATCTTTTAATAAGCTAATAATATCGTTAAGCTCTGCGTTGTAAGCACTTTCAGCCATAATATCAGCTTGAGTAAGCGTTACATTTAGGCGTTTGTAAACTTCTTCAGAGTGCTTAACAGAGGTTGCTATAAATAGCTTCCATAGTTTTTCACAGTGCGCATCGCCGCCTTGTAGTTTAACGACGTAATCACGGGCTTTATCTGCAAAACCTTCTTCATCGTCAAAGCGTTTTTTAGCGTCGCGGTAAAACGTTTCTAAATCAGCAAGCGCTACCGACTCTAAGTCTACGCCTTGGCTAATTTGATCTTCTAAATGCGCAATCAGCATACCAAATTGTGTGCCCCAATCGCCCATGTGGTTTTGACGAATTACTTTATCGCCTCTAAATTCAAGGGCGCGTACAATGGCATCACCAATAATGGTTGAGCGTAAATGACCTACGTGCATTTCTTTTGCAAGGTTAGGCGATGAGTAATCTACCACGACAGTTTGTGGCTTAGTGTGCTCGTTTACGGCAAGCTTTGCATCGCTGTTAGCCGCTTCTACGCTTTTGGCTAAAAACTCAGGCTTTAAATGAATATTAATAAAACCAGGGCCAGCAATTTCAGTTTTTTCAGCAATGTCGCTTACATCTAGCTGATCAATAATTTTTTGCGCAAGCTCACGTGGATTACTTTTCATTTTTTTAGCGGCGCCCATTGCACCATTAATTTGGTAATCACCAAACTGTGGGCGTGTGCTTTGTGTAACCGCTGGGTTTGTATCTTCAGGTAGGCCTGCTGCGGTCATAGCTGCAATGGCTTTTTCTACTAAAATAGTACGAATGTTCATTATATTATTTACCTTTGTAAGCCCGCCTTAGCAGGCTTTCAGTTAACTGTAGTCAGTTGATTCTAGTTTTCGCGCGTATGGTTAAAGGTTACTTCTGGGTAACGCTCTGTTGATAAATTAAGGTTTACACGGCTCGGTGCTATGTAAGTTAAATTATCGCCACCATCAAGTGCTAAGTTGCTCTCGCACTTACGTTTAAACTCTTCAAACTTTTTAACGTCATCACTGCTTACCCAGCGCGCTGTATTGACGTTTACACCTTCGTAAATAGCATCTACGTTGTACTCAGCTTTTAAACGCGCTACCACCACGTCAAACTGTAGTACACCTACCGCGCCTACAATTAAGTCGTTATTAATAAGCGGTCTAAATACTTGTACTGCACCTTCTTCAGAAAGTTGTACTAGACCTTTTAATAACTGCTTTTGTTTAAGCGGATCGCGCAAACGAATACGACGAAACAGCTCAGGCGCAAAGTTAGGAATACCGCTAAACTTAAGCTTTTCGCCTTGCGTAAAGGTATCACCAATTTGAATGGTACCGTGGTTATGTAGGCCTATAATGTCACCTGCGAATGCATCTGCTGCACGCTCACGATCGCCCGCCATAAACGTCACCGCATCAGAAATACTTACCTGTTTACCAAGGCGTACATGGTTCATTTTCATGCCTTGGCTGTATTTACCCGACACAATACGCATAAAGGCAATACGGTCACGGTGTTTAGGGTCCATGTTGGCCTGTATTTTAAATACAAAACCAGTAAAGTTTTCTTCTGATGCAACTACTTGGCGGTCTTCTGTTTCACGTGGTAATGGCGTAGGCGCCCACTGCGTTAAACCATCAAGTACGTGGTCAACACCAAAGTTACCAAGGGCGGTACCAAAGTACACTGGCGAAAGTTCACCCGCTAAAAATAGTTCAAGATCAAACTCGTTTGAAGCACCAATTACAAGTTCAAGCTCTTCACGTAGTTGCTCAGCTAGTTCTTCACCAATGGCGGTATCAAGCTCTGGGTTATCAAGGCCTTTTACAGTACGTACTTCTTGAATAGTATGACCTTGGCCTGTTTTGTATAAAACCGCTTCGTCGTTATGAATGTGGTAAACACCTTTAAACTCTTTACCACAACCAATTGGCCACGTAATAGGCGCACAGGCAATGTTTAGCTCTGTTTCTACTTCATCGAGTAGCTCCATTGGGTCACGAATATCACGGTCACACTTATTCATAAAGGTAACAATAGGGGTAGTACGTAGGCGCGTAACTTCCATAAGTTTACGAGTACGTTCTTCTACACCTTTTGCGGCATCAATAACCATTAAGCACGAATCTACTGCGGTAAGAGTACGATAAGTATCTTCTGAGAAGTCTTCGTGTCCAGGGGTATCAAGTAAATTAACCAGCGCTTTGTTATACGGAAATTGCATTACAGAGGTAGTAACCGATATACCACGCTCCTTTTCCATTTCCATCCAGTCAGACTTTGCATGCTGATTAGAGCCACGGCCTTTTACCGTTCCGGCTTTTTGAATCGCTTGTCCGAACAAAAGTACTTTTTCGGTGATGGTGGTTTTACCAGCATCCGGATGCGATATGATTGCAAAAGTCCTTCGCTTGCTAATTTCGTTGATAATATTCTGGTCTGCCATTAATAAGTTCTTTTAGTTTGATGCCAAGTTACATGCATAACATTAGGTGTATGCAAGGCAACCCGTTAAGTTGATCGTTATTAACTGGGCTTTGAGCAATTTAATATGAATAAATTGACAACAATTAACGCCATATAGCTAATTTTTTAATAGTGGCAATTGTAACAGGAGTCGGTATAAAAGTGTGCTATCTAACTTAAAAATATCTTGGCTTTGTAAGAAACCGATATGGCTAATTCAACTTGAGAACGATTAAAAATAAGTGAAAGGTAATAATTTAAACATTTTTTAATTAATATTTGAGCTAATGCTGGCTATGGGTTTTTAATTTAATAACTTACTTTCAGTATGTTACGACAAATAAAACAGTCCATATATTAAGCAACCAACTTTTATAGCTGATTATATTTCAGCCATCAAGACAGCTATAAGCTTGTGTAATAAAGTCGTAACGCATATTATTGATAGATTGCACGGAGGATAAGTAGTTTGGTCATGAAAACCAGTAAGTTAAGTATCAGGTTATTGTGGTATATAACACCTTTAGTTATTTTACCTTTGCTCTTTTTAGGTGGCTTTACGCTCACCAATGTAACTAATTCAACACAAAAACAAGCTGATTTAATAATGAGCCGTTTTGTTGAACAGCAACAGCAAAAAATATTTAACTACATTGACTCTTTTCACTCGACAGCGAAGCTACTTTCTACCTCGCCAGTACTTAGTGATTTTTTAACAAATGATATTAGAGCTAACGGCGATCATACCCGCAGACTTGGCGCTTTAATGGATGTATTTGCCAGCTACAGCGAAGCCTATCCTGACATTATTAGTATTAATTTGGTCTCTGCCAGTGGCAGAAGTGATGCGTATTACTCTAATAACCTAACCACTGCGCCTAAAAGTTACCCTTTTTTTAATAAAGTGCTGCAAAGTAATTTAAGTAAGCAGCAGTTTATGATTCAAAAGGACGATGGCACCACAAGTTTGTACTTTATACAGCGAATTTATAGTGTTGATTACTATTTAAAACGCCCACAACAACTTGGTTTTATTGTTATACATGTAGAGCCTTCAATACTTAATACCAGTATTTTAGAAGCCCCATATAACAACACCCTTAATTTAATGTTGACTAAAGACGGTAAGATTTTATTTAGCTCTGACTACAACATGCGCGGCCAATATATTAGTGAGTACGAGCTTGAACAGGTACATAGTTTGGCAGATATAGGTATGCTTTCGACTATTGAGCTTTCAAGCATTGATAAAATTGAGCGAATGATTTTTGCCGTGCAAATGCCCGGTGGTTATTATTATGTTTCTACTATTCCTAAAGGCGTACTTTATCAATCGGGTAAAGCCATAAGCCTTATTACCGGCTTAATCGTTATTATATCGGTGATTACCCTACCTATTTTAATTTTTGTAGTAGTGCGTAACTTATTACTTAACCCTATTGAGCTATTAGGTGCTGCCAGCCACCGCGTAGGTGACGGTGATTTATCAGTGCATTTACCTGCTCATACCAACGATGAAGTAGGCGTATTGTTTAACGACTTTAACCACATGGTTAATCAAATTAGGCATTACCAGCAGCAGCTTGAAGAATATAAACATCATCTTGAAGACAAGGTAGAAAGCCGTACTAAAGCGCTTGAGGCAATGAATAGTCAATTAGAGCTTGCTATTGGGCAAGCCGAACAAGCAAACCAACTTAAAAGTCGCTTTTTAGCGAATATGAGTCATGAAATACGCACTCCGCTTACGGCTATTATGGGCTTTACAGAGCAGCTATTACATAACGATAAAGTAGCTAACGATAAACAGCATTTAAGTACTATTTTACGAAACTCAAAACATCTATTAGAGCTTATAAATAACATACTTGATTTATCTAAAATTGAAGCTGAAAAGCTCGCTGTTGATCAGTCGGCATTAAATGTAGTGCAGCTAGTGCACGACATTGAATCGATAATTGAGCCTTTAGCACAAGAAAAACAACTAACGCTAAACGTAAAATACGATCTGCCACTTCCACGTACCATTTACAGCGATGTAACTCGCTTAAAGCAAATACTTATAAACATTGCTAATAACGCGGTTAAATTTACCGAGCAAGGTAACGTATCTATTTGTGTGCACTATTTAGAAGCTAGCCAAAAGCTTGAGTTTGTAATTAACGACACCGGTATTGGTATGTCTGAGCATCAAATAGAGCGAGTATTTAAACCGTTTGAACAAGCTGATGCCACGACGACCCGTCGATTTGGCGGCACTGGGTTAGGCTTATGTATTTCTAAAAACTTAGCGCAGCTACTTGGCGGCGATGTAACGCTTGAAAGCGAGGTGGGCGTTGGTAGCCGCTTTACAATCACCGTGGCATGTAAACTCTCTGACGATCAACCAATGCTTGAGTTTTTAACTCAACAAAGCCAACTAGTGCCAGAAAAAGACCCGTTTTTATCGTTTGCTACAAACAGCTTTGACGCCAATATTTTAGTTGCGGAAGATAACCCAGATAACCAATTATTAATTAAACTGCTACTACAAACTTGGGGCCTTGAGCCCGATATAGCTAATAATGGAGCTCAAGCGGTAGAAATGGCTCTAGTTAACGACTACCAGCTTATTATTATGGACATGCAAATGCCGGTAATGGGCGGTTTAGAAGCCACTAAGATGCTGCGCCATGCTGCTTACGACGGCCCTATTATTGCACTTACAGCTAATGTAATGAACCATGACA
This sequence comes from Pseudoalteromonas carrageenovora IAM 12662, assembly GCF_900239935.1. Lineage (NCBI taxonomy): Bacteria > Pseudomonadati > Pseudomonadota > Gammaproteobacteria > Alteromonadales > Pseudoalteromonadaceae > Pseudoalteromonas > Pseudoalteromonas carrageenovora. The sequence continues at coordinate 854,100 of NZ_LT965928.1, read as the reverse complement.
TAGGCACTTACCTAGAGGCTGGTTGCGATAAAGCACTTGCTAAACCTATAGACAAAGACGCCCTAGAAAACGTACTAGCAAGTTACCTAAATCTTGAAAAAGATAATCAAAATAAATGGGATAGCTTATTAAAAAGTGAGAAATTTCAGCAGATTGCTGACAACTACTTAGCTAATTTACCCGCTCATCTTGAAGAGGTTAAAGCTTTACAATACACAGATGATTGGGAAGCATTAAGAACAATAGCGCATAGTATAAAAGGTAGTTCAGGGTGTTTTAACTTTGACGAAATTTATCACAGTGCAGCTGCACTTGAAGAAAACCTAAAAAGTAATAATAAAGTACCCAGAGATGAGTTAGTAAGTGATTTAATAAACGCTATTGAGCAAGCTATACAAGATAAAGTAAGTTAAATAGGTTTGAGAAGCGTTGTTAGCTACGAAAAACCTAAGCTCAAAGCCATACCCATTAAAATAGCATCTTCAAAACCATTTTTAGCAGGGTTATCACTTGGGTAATAGTTCTTACGCACCGACATTTCTATAAAGCCAGCACGCTCGTATAAGGCAATTGCGCGAGTATTTGACTCTCTGACTTCTAAAAATAAGTTTTCTGCGTTTTGCTGTTCGCCATATTCAATAAACTGACGAAGCAACTGCTTAGCAATGCCCTTACCTTGCTCGCTTGGCGTTACACAAATATCCATAAGTGTAAAATCAGGCCCCGCTTTTTCACCAATATAAAAACCCACTAACGTGTTTTTATTAAACGCCGCTAAGTTAAAGTAACGCCCCCCCATACATGAACTCATTATTTTAAGTGTCCAAGGGTGGCTATGGCATGCTGTCTCAATTGCCATTAATTGCTCAATAGCGCTTTCATCTACTTCTTTAAAGGTTATCAAGGTGTTTACTCATTAAAGCCCATAAAGCGCGTTTATCATTTGCACTGAGCTGTTGGGTTGGCAATATAAGCTTATCATCGGTTAACTGCATTTCACTGCCTTTTAAAACACTATTAATGACCATAGGTTGAACACTTAGCTTTATATCAGTAAATAACTGCTTATTAAGTGTTAAAGGCTCAGCCTCAGTGCTTTGTATAGGCGCTGACGAAGAATTAGTATTTTTTGGACGATAATGCTGATTTAGTTCGAGGTTTTCTATACCAAAAATAGCTGCGTAACGTGGATGCATAACAACTCAGTAGATTAAACACTTGAACAATATATGAAGTAATAAAAACGATGTAAAGAAGAAATGGCAGGGGCGGAGAGATTCGAACTCCCAACCGTCGGTTTTGGAGACCGCTGTTCTACCAATTGGAACTACGCCCCTGCAATGTCGACGAATTATAGAGACCTTTGAGAAAAGGTAAAGTAAAAAATCACTTTTTTAGTTTAACTGCTTTTAAAACATACAAAACGATGAAATAGCATGCTAATTAGCTATTTGTAGCCACTTTAAATTACGTAATGTTGAGATTAAAGTAACTCGTTATACTGCAATTATTTTTACGTACTTGTTGTGATAAGTAATATAAAAATAAAAACAGAACATAAAACAACCACATTTTTATTTTTGCAAGTCATAGAATGCGCCAGAGCTAAACACATAAACAAATCAATAACATTGGCATCAATTATGATACACTTTTTGTCTTAGAGGATCCGCGCCTTATCACCTAATTACATATTTCATCATGTATCTTATTTACGTGGATCATACACAATGCAAATATGGAGGAGCTTTACTATTGGCTTTTGCCTGTAGTCACGCCATCTTATATGAAGTTTAAATCAAAAAAATACAGTATCGACTCAACCGATTACCAAGTAGGCCAAGATAACGTTAGTAAATGGGGCATGGATATACATAGTAATGTGTTTTCTGTTTCTGTTGGATTATCTTTACTTTTTATTATTACTCTACTTGCCCTTTCACCTAGCGAAGCAAAAGACGCTATTAACACCATAAAAAATGCAGCTCTAACAAATTTTGACTACGTATTTATGTGGGGCGCAAACATACTTTTACTATTTGCTATAGGTATAGCGGCCTCACCGCTTGGTAAAATTAGGTTAGGTGGCGATAAAGCAACAACGGATTACTCTACCCTTTCTTGGATATCTATGTTGTTTGCGGCAGGTATGGGTATTGGGCTTATTTTTTGGGGCGTGGCCGAACCTACCGCATTTTATACTAACTGGTTTGGTACACCGCTTAACGCAGAGCCTTTTACTGAACAAGGGCGAGAAATGGCCTTAGGTGCAACGGTATTTCACTGGGGTCTGCATGCATGGGCTATTTATGGCATGACCGCATTATGCCTAGCGTACTTTGTTTATAACAAAGGTTTACCGCTTTCTATGCGCTCAGTGTTTTACCCTCTTTTTGGCGATAGAGTATGGGGCAAGCTCGGTGATGTTATAGATGTAATGGCCGTATTAGTAACTCTTTTTGGTCTTGCTACATCGCTAGGCCTAGGAGGCTCGCAAGCTGCTAGTGGCATAAGCCATGTGTTAGGGTTCGAAAATTCATTATTATTACAACAAGGTATTATTTTACTAATAATGGGCCTAGCTATTTTATCTATTGTGCGTGGTATGGATGGCGGCGTTAAATTGCTCAGTAATATAAATATGGGCATTGCTATTGTGTTTTTGGCACTTGTTTTTGTTTTAAACTTTACTACTGTACTTGATTCGGCCTACACAGCAGTAATAGGTTATGTTAAAAATATTATTCCGCTGAGTTCTAGCACCGGTCGAGAAGATACGCAGTGGCTTCACGGCTGGACTGTGTTCTATTGGGCTTGGTGGGTGGCTTATGCACCATGTTTTGGTATGTTTGTAGCGCGCATTTCTAAAGGGCGCACCATACGCGAATTTTTAGTATATGTACTTCTTATCCCCACTTTAGTTACCACTGCGTGGATGTCGGTGTTTGGCGGTGTAGCTATTGATCAAGTCATAAATGAAATTGGCGTACTGGGCGCCGATAAAGGGATTACCGATGTGTCACTTAGCTTGTTTTATATGCTTGATGCGTACTCTTTTGGTACCGCGCTTTCACTTTTAGCTGTGGCATTAATAATTATATTTTTTGTAACCACACTTGATTCTGGCTCTATAGTAATTGATAGCCTCACATCAGGCGGGAAGCTTGAAGTACCAATAAAGCAAAAGCTAGTATGGGCTAACATTGCCGGCATAATTGCAATGCTAATGCTGTGGATTGGCGGTACTGAGTCTATTCAGGCACTGCAGTATATAACTATTATTGCCGCGCTCCCTTTTACGTTTATTTTACTGCTTGGCAGCGTAAGCCTTGTAAAAGGCCTACTAACTGAGTTAGAGCCAAAAACTAAACATTAAAAATTAAAAGCTAAGAACTAAAATTAGCGCGTAAAAAAGCCCGTTTAAAAAACGGGCTTTTTAATGCGCGATAATAAGCTCAGCAGAGTAAGCTTACTTATTTGGTATTATTCCCACTCAATTGTGGCTGGTGGCTTACCAGAAATATCGTAAACTACACGTGAAATACCATCAATTTCGTTAATGATACGGTTAGATACCACGCCTAAAAACTCATAGGGTAAATGTGACCAACGCGCCGTCATAAAGTCGATAGTTTCAACACAACGAAGTGAAACAACCCAATCGTATTTACGTGCATCACCCATAACCCCTACCGATTTAACAGGTAAGAACACAGTAAACGCTTGGCTTACTTTATGGTAAAGATCAGCTTTGTGTAGTTCTTCAATGAAAATAGCATCAGCACGGCGAAGTAAATCACAGTACTCTTTTTTAATTTCACCAAGTACACGCACACCTAAACCAGGACCAGGGAATGGGTGGCGGTAAAGCATGTCGTAAGGTAAACCTAGCTCTAAACCAATTTTACGTACTTCATCTTTAAATAACTCACGAAGTGGCTCAACTAGACCCATTTTCATGTCATCTGGTAATCCGCCCACATTGTGGTGAGATTTGATAACGTGTGCTTTACCTGTAGCAGATGCTGCTGACTCAATAACGTCTGGGTAAATAGTACCTTGGCCTAACCATTTAGCGTTTTTAAGCTTTTTAGATTGCTCATCAAATACATTAATAAACGTGTGGCCAATAGCTTTTCGTTTATCTTCTGGGTCTGATTTTCCTGCTAAGTCATTTAAAAACTGATCCTCAGCATCAACCTTAACAATGTTTAGACCAAACTTATTACCAAACATGTCCATTACTTGCTGACCTTCGTTTAAACGAAGTAAACCGTTATCAACAAATACACATGTTAATCTATCGCCAATTGCGCGGTGAATAAGCATAGCCACAACCGATGAATCAACACCACCTGATAGGCCTAAAATAACTTCATCATCGCCAACTGTGTCTTTAATACGCTCAATGGCATCATCAATAATTTTTGCAGGAGTCCACAGTTTTTCACAACCACAAATATCAATAGCAAAACGTTCAAGTAAGCGTTGCCCTTGGTGAGTGTGAGTTACTTCTGGGTGAAACTGTACGCCGTAAAAACGCTTTTCTTCGTTAGACATAGCAGCATGCGGACACGTTGGTGTTTTAGCTGTTGTGCTAAAGCTTGCTGGTACTTCCATAACTTTATCGCCGTGACTCATCCATACGTCTAAAACGCCGTTGCCGCCATCGGTAATATGATCTTCAATTGCATCAAACAATGCACAATTGCCTACCTTTTCAACTTGCGCGTAACCAAACTCTTTTTTATCAGAGCTGTGAACGCTACCGCCAAGTTGAGCGGCCATTGTTTGCATGCCGTAACAAATGCCTAATACAGGAACGCCTGCATTAAACACATACTCAGGAGCGCGCGGGCTGTTTTCAAGTGTTGTTGATTCTGGGCCACCAGAAAGAATGATACCTTGTGGGTTAAACTCGCGGATTTGCTCTTCAGTCACATCCCATGCCCACAGCTCACAATAAACACCAATTTCGCGTATACGACGCGCAATTAGCTGAGTGTATTGTGAACCAAAGTCTAAAATGAGAATTCGTGAATCGTGAATATCTTTGCTCATGGAGTATCTCGTAAAGTAGATGCTAAATGCCGTTTGTTAATGTAAACGACTAAAAAGAGGGCTTGCAAAGCAAGCCCAATAAATTGTTAATTACGCGCTTAGCCTAAGCGGTAATTTGGTGCTTCTTTGGTAATTTGCACATCATGTACGTGCGACTCACCCATACCAGCAGATGTAACACGTACAAACTGAGGTTTTGTATTAAGCTCTTCAATAGTTGCACAACCGGTTAAACCCATTGCACTACGAAGACCGCCTACTTGCTGATGAATAATCGTTGCAATAGGCCCTTTGTAAGCTACGCGACCTTCAATACCTTCTGGTACTAACTTGTCTGCTTGGTTAGATTTTTGGAAGTAACGATCTGATGAACCTTCTTTTTGATCCATCGCACCTAAGCTACCCATACCACGGTATGATTTGTAGTAACGACCTTGATATAACTCAACTTCGCCAGGCGCTTCTTCAGTACCCGCAAGCATTGAGCCAACCATCACACATGATGCACCCGCAACAAGGGCTTTAACTATATCGCCAGAAAAACGAATACCACCATCAGCAATTACTGGAATGTCGCGCCCCTTTAGGCCTTCAACCGCATCAGAAATAGCAGTAATTTGTGGAACACCACAACCCGTTACAATACGTGTAGTACAAATTGAACCAGGGCCGATACCTACTTTTACTGCATCAACGCCTGCATCTGCAAGGGCAATAGCACCTTCTGCTGTCGCTACATTACCCGCAATAATTTGTAAATCAGGGTATGCTTGGCGAGTTTGCGATACACGGTCAATAACACCTTGAGAGTGACCATGAGAAGTATCGATAAGTAAAACATCAACACCCGCTTCAACTAATGCAGCAATACGCTCATCAGTGCCTGCGCCAACACCAACCGCAGCACCTACACGTAAACGACCTTGGTCATCTTTACATGCATCTGGTTTATCTTGTGCTTTTTGGTAATCTTTAACGGTGATCATGCCTTTGAGTTTAAACGCATCGTCTACGACTAAGATTTTTTCAATGCGGTGTTCATGCATTAAACCTAAAATCTCTTCGCGAGAGGCACCCTCTTTAACAGTTACAAGCTTTTCTTTTTTAGTCATAACAGTAGAAACTGGCTGCTCTAGCTTAGTTTCAAAACGCATGTCACGGCTTGTTACAATACCAACAAGTACATTGTTGCTATCGGTAACAGGAAAGCCTGAAAAACCCTTTTCCTGAGAAAGCTCAACAGCGTCTGCAATAGTTAAATCTGCAGTTACTGTTACAGGGTAAGATACAATACCCGCTTCGTAGGTTTTAACTTTACGAACATTTTTCGCTTGTTCTGCGATGGTCATGTTTTTGTGGATAAAACCAAGACCGCCTTCCTGCGCAAGGGCAATAGCTAAACGTGCTTCTGTAACAGTATCCATAGATGCTGAAATAAGCGGCAAGTTAAGTTTGATACCACGCGTTAAGCGAGTTGAAATATTTGCCGTGTGTGGCAAAACAGTAGAATGACCAGGTACTAAAAGTACGTCATCAAAGGTAAGAGCTTCTTTAGCAATTCTAAGCATTTTGGCAACTTCTCACATGTGGATCTAAGATAAGGAATTGCGGCCAAATTTTAACAGCGTTGTTGGCATTCGTAAATAATATTTCGCAAATATTTATGATAAACTTGTCTCATAAATAGTTTTAGGTTGTTTTTTATGTTTTCAAAGCCTTCGCAGACGGTTTACACCGTTTCGCGCCTTAACAGAGAAATTCGTACAGTGCTTGAGCAAGGCTTTGCATCTTTAGTGCTCACTGGTGAAATTTCTAATTTTATTACCCCTGCGTCTGGGCATTGGTATTTTTCGTTAAAAGACGATAAAGCGCAAATTAAGGCTGCTATGTGGCGAGGGAATAATCGCAACCAAAGCTACCGCCCAGCCAATGGCGCACAAGTCACCGTAAAAGCACGAGTATCACTTTATGAACCTAGAGGTGATTACCAACTTATTGTTGAACATATGGAGCCCGCTGGAGAAGGTCAGCTTAAGCAAGAGTTTGATGCATTGAAAATGCGCTTAGCCGCCGAGGGGTTATTTAGCTCTGCCTACAAAAAACCTCTGCCACAAAATATAAACCGTATCGGTGTGGTTACCTCTGCTACCGGCGCTGCAATAAAAGATATTTTAACTGTACTTAAACGCCGTGCGCCGCAATTAGAAGTCATAATTTATCCAGCCATGGTGCAAGGTAAAGAAGCCCACATACATTTAATTAATCAAATAAAGCTGGCAAATGCACGTAATGAAGTAGAGGTACTTATTTTAGGGCGCGGCGGCGGTTCACTTGAAGATTTATGGTGTTTTAACCACGAACAACTTGCGCGCGCTATTTATCAAAGTGAATTACCCATAGTAAGTGCGGTAGGCCACGAGATAGACACAACCATTAGCGATTATGTTGCCGATGTTCGTGCAGCTACTCCATCAGCGGCTGCTGAGCTTGTAAGCCCTAACACGCAAGAGCTACACAACAAAGTAACGCAACTCATTAACCGTTTAAACAATGCATTTAAACACGATATTGCAGATAAGCGCGCGCTTGCCACGCAACTTCAGCACCGTCTTAACTTGTGCCATCCACGCAATCAGCTAAATCAAAAGGCGCAGCGATTAGATGAGCTGAGCATTGCGCTGCACCAAGCTATGCGAAACCGTTTATATCAGCAAGAGCGCGCGCTTAATAATTTAACGCCGCGCTTAATGCGTCAATCACCCGATAAAAAGCTAGCGCAGGCCTCTCATCAACTGTCGCAGTTACAAGCAAGGTTAAACCAAGCTATACAACAACAATTACAGCAAGCCAATAATAGCCTAGCATTACAAGCAAGTAAGCTGGACTCGGTAAGCCCTCTTAATGTTTTAGCGCGCGGTTATAGCATCACTAAAACACAACAAGGAAAAGTGGTTAAATCGGTGGGACAAATTAAAACAGGCGATGTGTTAATTACAGAGCTTGCCGATGGCTCTGTAGAATCGCAGGTCATACCTATTACTTAATACTGATACAGTTTAAAGCTCTGTGCTTAGTAACAAGCTAAGCTTAGTATCACTTGATGTAGATGTAGAACTTACAAATTGTTTCCAAAACTCTTGTTTCATCAACTTGTCGTTTAACTCACGCCATTGAGCACTCCCAAATGCATCGTTATCAGCGGGTGCGGCAAGTTCAAATTCACATACCGTCGTTTTACATTTAGCGCTAACAACATCAGGAATAATTGCCAAATCTGCGGTTAATAAAAAATCTTGTAATGCCATTTCAGTACGATAAGCCCACTCTTCGTCACGTACTTGCTCGTCAAATTTATCACGTAAGACTTTCTCAAAATCTGAAGGGCCTCTCATTTGCTTTAAAACACTTTTAAGCGTCGACTTTTGCTCGGCAAGTTGTTGCTTAAGTTGCACAACTTGTTCTTCTAGAGGTAACTCATCAATTTCTTGAGGTTCGAAAGCGGTGGAAGTAATATTTTCATTTTGCTCTAAACTAACGGCTTGTTCAGTTACAGCTGGTATAACTTTATTTGCTACTACTTTACTGCTTTTTGGCTGCTGAGCATGAGTTTTTTGCAAAAGAGCATTACTTTGCTGTAACTTAACTGGCTCTAAATTATTTGGGGTAAAATTAAAATAACCCCAAGTTAAACCTACACCAGCAATAAATCCAATACCTAGAGTTAACAAACTATTCTTGTTCATCTTAATTCCTTTTAAGTTTTATTTTTTACTTACATCTCACAGCATAGCACTGGTATGTGATTCGTTTTCAGGCTCGGGTGTCGCTAAAAAGTTTTGGTTCATACTTTGCGCGGGACAGGGACAATCCGGTTTACCTATAATTTTAGCAGGTACGCCAACAGCTGTGGTATGTGGCGGCACTGCTGTTAGTACCACTGAGCCTGCGCCAATACGTGCGCCCTCACCCACTTCAATATTACCAAGCACTTTAGCACCTGCGCCAATTAGCACACCGGCTCTAATTTTAGGATGACGGTCGCCCTGCTCGTTACCCGTACCACCAAGCGTTACCGATTGCAGTATTGATACGTTATCTTCAATTACCGCCGTTTCACCAATAACAATACCTGTTGCGTGGTCAAACATTATCCCTTTGCCAACCTGACATGCTGGGTGAATATCTACACCAAACACTTCAGAAGTACGGCTTTGAATAAATCGCGCTAACTCTCTGCGATTTTGTTGCCACAGGCAATTGGCCAAACGATGCGCTTGAATAGCATGAAAACCTTTTAGGTTTAACATTACAGTAAGGTGAGTTTCAGCAGCGGGGTCGCGGTCTTTCACTGCTTTAATATCTTCGGCAACAAAAGAAAGCATGCGGTCACATTTTACAAACGCTTGGTCAAACAGCTCACGAATAGTAAATGCAGAGACCACAGCATCTGCCAATTTATTAGCAACAATAAAGCTTAACGCCGAACCTAAGCACTCATGATTCAAAATGCATGAATACACATGACTTGCTAAAAGTGGTTCGCGAGTTACTACTTCATTTGCTTCACTACGAAGCTGTTGCCAAATTTCATGACGCATAATACTACACTGCCTTAAATTGATATAAAAAGAGCCTTTTCCTAAGTTTAACGGATTTAAAGCCTAAGGTGTTAACGCCTTAGTTATTTGTTCTGGTTATTAGGTATAACTAAGAGTAAAAAAGTTATATGAACGCTAAATCACTCACACATAAAGCATCTTTTCCTTTATTTTTTGCTTTATAAAGTAAATCGTCTGCTTCTTTGATTAAATGAGCACATGTAAAGTCACTATTTGGTGTAATAGTCGTGAGCCCTACACTAACAGTAAGGGTTCTGCTGGGTAAAGAATGCTTATTTTCAATGTTTAAATGTTTTAATTTTTCTAAAATATCGTTCAATACTAACAAGGCCTGATCTGAGCTTGTATTTCCATAAACTAATACAAATTCTTCACCACCAAAACGGGCACATAAGTCACCTGGGCGTTTAGTAAATTCATTGAGTACTTTAGCCACCTTTTTTAAGCATGTATCGCCTTGTTGGTGCCCGTAGGTATCATTAAGTAATTTAAAATCATCAATGTCGATTATAGCCAACGACAGCGGCATACCTAAACGCTGACAACGATTCCACTCTTGCTCTAAAAAGGTATCAAAAAAGCCTCGGTTAGCAATATCAGTTAAGCCATCAATAGCGGCAAGTTTTTGTACTTGCTCTTCAGCTAGTTTACGCTCGGTAATATTTTGATGGCTAATAACATAATATTTTTTATCACTTAGTTCAAAAGGCACAACACGCATCATAAACCAGCGTTTTTCGTTTTCGCTATGACAAGGATACTCTAAATAAAAATCACTTTGCTGTTGCTCTATTATCGCTAAAATACCTTGATACGCATTTAAGCCAAACTCATCGCCATTATCTGCGGCTTTTTTGCATTCTACTAAGTAATTTTTTTGCTCCCACACATCACAGCAAGTACAGTCGTTTTGCTCACCAAAGTTTTGCCAGCTCTTGTTTACAAAAACAATCTCCCCAGAGTCATTAATCACGACGACCTGATCCGGTGTGGTGTCTAAAACTTGCTTTAAAAATATTTTATCGTCTAACACGTGCTTTCCATTTTAATTTTTCTGTTTATCAGTATAGTCATTAACATTTTTTTAATAAAAAATTATTAAGCAGCATAACTCTAGGTATTATTTTGCTCAGTATGCTTAAATCAAAGCATATACTATATGACAGCCTGTTAAATTAACCCAAATTTAAATTTGTTATTTTTATAATAAAATCAAAAGGTAACGATGTATGACAGGCTTTCTGTCATACGTCAAAACAAGTACTGGCATACTACTGACGGCGTAAAAAATAATAATTACCGCTAAATTAGCATCGTAAACTCAACAAGGATAACGATGATGAAAAACGATGTATTGAATACTAAAAAACTTGGTTATAAATTTTACTTTCAAGATGGTGATAATCAAATAGCCTGTTTTGGAAGTTACTTTACCGGTAAAGAGGAAGTGTTTGTAAACGATGACCTATTCAGTAAAAAACGAAATATCTACTGTGCAAGCACACACTCTTTTGCTTTTGAGGGCTCACAGTACCAAGTAAAATTTGACATGCTTAATATACTTACAGGGCGTCTGGAGTGCACTCTTTATAAAAATAGCAGTGTGATAGACAAACAAGTTCAAAGTAGTCTTTCAGACGATCCTAAAAAGGCAGCATTTTTTCTTGCTGGTTGTACATTAGGTGGCGCGGTGTTTGGCTATACAACGGCAACAATTGTTGAACTATTTGTAGGGAAGCTTTAACGTGCAATTAAATCCTACAACAGTTAAATCGCTTAGAAGTAAGTTAGATTGGACGCAGCAACAGCTCGCAGATGCCTGCGATGTAAGTTTGCGGACCATTCAACGGGTAGAAAAAGAAGGCGCCGCTTCTAAAGAAACCACTATGGCGCTTTGCGCGGTACTTGAAGTACGCCAAGGCGAGCTAATTAAACTTGATGAGCCTATAAATAATGACGTTAAAAGTACGCCAACTAAAAGCTTTTTAGCGGGGGTTGTTATTAGCTCCTTAATAAGCTTTGCTCTAGGCGCAGGCTCAGTGCTTTTAGCGACTAACTAATATTACGCTTCAATAACACTAATTAAATAAAAATGCCCCAGGCTATAAGCACTGGGGCATTTTTTATATGTTAGAAAAAGAGATTAATTACTGAAACACTTTTTCAACAGCCATTACTTCAATGTTGTTAGCTGGAATAGCTAATGTGTAATCGGCAATGACTTTATCCTCAGCAACAAGCGCTGCTGGTTTTTCTGTGTTGTAAACCATTGGTGAGGTTTGCTCTGACACTAAACGTTTTTTCATGTCTTCGCCGTCACCGGTAATAAACACGTACTGTACGTTTTCTGTTTGAAGGTTATCTTTAATCACGCGATTAACATCAGCAAGCGTTAGCTTTTCAAGTTTACTTGTCACGTATTTTACAAACGACTCTGTGTTATAAAATTCGCTATCAAGTGCATACCCTAACTGACGGTTTTGACTTGCTACTAACTGCGGCACGTAGTTTATTAAAAAGTTACGAGTTGCTTCAAAGTCTTTTTCGGTTAAGCCATTTTTAATGAGTTTATCAAGTTCAAACAACGCAGTACGCGTTGCAAAGTGTGCATCGTTATTAGAGCGCAGCGGGCGTAACCAAATTTGGAATATTTGCTCAGAGCGCCCTAAGTTTGCATCAGGCTTAGTTTGAAACATGCCACGCGGGAAGTATTCAATGTACGAGTAATCACCGTAGTTCATACCACGTGTTTGACGAATTCGCTCATACAAGTATGAGTTAGAACTACGATGCTCACCAAAGTACGAGCGCACAAGCCAAAGTGCAGTCCAATCTTCGCTGCTGCGAATAGTATCAATTGGGAAACCAAACGATACCGCGGTAGATTGCGCCGATTTTTCTACAATTGTTGCATGATGACCTTTAAGCACTGGCGCATCAGGAATACTTAAACGGCTTTGCTCACCTTTAGGTAAGGTTGCTAAGTCGCTCATAATATTTGCTTTAAGTGCGTTAGGCACTGCGCCAATTAAACCAAGTGTTAGTTTAGATTGGGTAAGCTCTGAGTTATAGAATGCTTTAACATCATCAAGGGTAAGTGCTTCTAAATCAGAAATATCACCATAGTTGTAGCTCTCATATGGGTGGCCTTTATAAAGCGTACTGTAAAGCACTTCTTTACCAAGCTCTTCATCGTTAGAGGCTTTTAAGCCCGACTTAATACCGTCGATCATTTCTTTTTTAAGGCGTTTAAAGTCATCGTCTCTAAACCCTGGATTAAGTAACTGATCACTTACAAGTGCATACCAAGTTTCAGCGTTATCTTTATGAATACGCCCTTGGAACGACAGCATTTCTTTATCTATTTGATAACCAAAGCTACCCGCAAGCGGATAAAGCGCTTTTTGAATTTCTTTATAACTAGTACTTTGTGAGCCACCTTGAGCAAGCATAGCGGCGGTGAGCGCGGCTACACCTTTTTTACCTTGAGGGTCTGCGGCTGCACCTGTATTGAATAAAAAGTTTACGTCAATCAGCGGCGAACTATTAGTTTTATCAAGCACTTTAAATACAGGTGCCTCTGGCGCTTGTTCAAGCTTTGCAACTGCTGCACTTAAGTTAGCCTCTTGCTCAAACCCTGGCGCTTTATCAAGTGCCGACATGGTCACGGTTGTACGCGAATCATCTACAAAGTATTTATTAGCCACTGCTTTAATATCTTGTGCTGTGATGTTGTCGGCTGATTTATAAAGCTGGTTAATAACCTCTGGGTCGCGCTCAAAATGCATGTAACTTACAAGGGTTGATGCAATCGCTTGAGATGAATCTAAGCCATTAATAAAGCTGTATTTAAGGTTAGATTTTAAATCGCTTAACTTTTGCTCATCAACAAGTTCAGTGCGTGCTTTAGCGTAAGTGCGGTTAATTGCATCACGTGCTTTTGCTAAATCTTCTTCGTTTTCTACTTTTACAAATACATGTAATAAACCAGGATCTTTTGTCTCTGGATTGTAGGTAAACATTTGACTCGCTATTTGTTTATCAACAACAAGCTCTTGGTATAAGTCAGAGTTGTTTGAAAAATAAAGCTGTGAGATTAAATCAAGCGCAGCTCTGTCTTTTTTAGCAGGCTCCCATGGCGCACCTTTATACGATACAAGTAACCAATGCCCTGGTAAGGCTTCGTTTTGTTCATGTATATATTTAGGTGCTTGCTGCTTTGGCTCAGCTTTAATATCGGCAACGTAATCGCCTTTTTCCCAACCACCCCAATGCTTTTTAACCATTGCCATAGTGGCTTTAGGGTCAACATCCCCTACAATCACTAGCGATACATATTCAGGCTTATAAAACTTATCAAAAAACTCTTTACCGTATGCCATTTGATCTGGCATGGCTTCTATATCTTTAAAAAAGCCCATAGTGGTATGTTTATAGGTATGTTTATCAAAGGCTTCTTCGCGTACAGCGCTTAATAATTTACGAATTGGACTGGCGTTATTTTTTAAATACTCACCTTTAACCGTAAGCGCTTCGGTTCTAAATTGCTCTTCGGTGTAAGTTAGGTTTTGAAAAATATCGGCTTCAATTTCAAGTACTTTATCAAGGTGCTGCTTTGAGAAGTTTAAATGATAGTTAGTGTAATCGTTAGTGGTGTATGCACGGTTATCTACGCCTGCATTTTTAAATACAGCAGTGTATTCGTCTTGCGGAAATTTTTTAGAGCCTTTAAACATCATGTGCTCAAAAAAGTGAGCAAAACCGGTTTTACCTTCTTTTACTTCATTGCGCGAGCCAACTGATACCGGAATTTGCAGCGAAACTACATCTGGGTAATCGGTTTTAACTACCATTACACGTAAGCCGTTATCTAGCTCTTCAATTAAGTACTCTTGCGAAAATACACGTTCGTCAGCTTTTGTTGTTTGCTGCTGTTGTGCTGTTTGGGTGTTTTCGCTTTGCTGTGTTACGCAGCCAGTTAGCGCTAGTGATACCGCTAAGCTTGTTGCTAATAATTTAAATTTCATTATTGTCCCTTTTTAAATTGAGCAAATTTATTGTTAGGTTTATTACTAACTCACATTCGATTATGCCTTAAAGCGAGTAAATGTAAGAGCTTTAGCCCATTTTTTATGTAAACAACTGTGTCAATCAGGCGGTTTATTAAATTGTCAGTATGAATATTCCTCACCTAAGTTGAAAAACTTTCATTAAATAAATCTATCTAGACGTCTAAATGGCTGCTATATTAAATTACATACATTGGACTAAGCTGGAATGAGGATTATGGCTTTATCACTTCAAGAGAAAATAGAAGACACCAAACAAGGTGTTTATCTCATTGGTACTACCCCGCCTAAAGTTGGCACCGATAAAGCGCAATTAAAAACCATTGCAGAGAAGCTATTAGGTCGCTTGCACGAAATTGAATACGATGGCGTAATAATTTACGACATTCAAGACGAAAGCAGCCGCACTAATCAAGCTCGCCCATTTCCGTTTAAGCAAACTGTAGACCCGCGAGAGTACAGCCATTTACTACGTAATTTATCTGCTCAAGATGTAATTACCTATAAAAGTGTAGCGCAGCGTGGCGTTGGCGAATTTAAAGATTGGCTAAGCGAAACTAAAAACGACTACGATTTAAAAAATGTCGTGTTAGTGGGTAGCCCATCATCGGTAGGCGATATAAAGCTAAGCTTACCCGATGCCTATAAAGCACTGGCTGAGCGAAGTGATGACTTCTTTTTAGGTGGCGTTACCATAGCAGAGCGCCATTCTAGTAAACGAAATGAGCATGAACGCTTAATAGAAAAAACAGTACAGGGTTGCCAATTTTTTATATCGCAAGCTGTTTACGATGCACAAGCCACAATTGATTTAATCACCAGCTACGCGCGTACCTGTAAAGCACAAGGCATTGCACCAAAACGACTTATTTTAACGTTTACTCCCTGCGGCGGCGAAAAAACCTTAGAGTTTATGCAATGGCTGGGTATCTCAGTGCCAGAGGCCACTAAATGGCGCATGCTTGATGCAGAAAACACATTAAGTGAATCTGTACGTATTTGCCGCGAAAACCTCGACTTAATACTTAAAAGCTGTGCGCACCTAGACGTGCCACTAGGCTTAAATATTGAAAGCTTAACAAACCGTAAAGAAGAAATTGACGCATCAATAAACCTATACCGTTTATTAAAAGCGATTATGGAATTAAACTTAGCCGAAAAACAAATCGCTTAAAAGTTAAACTAAATTCACACCCTTCTTGGCAAGCCTAATGGCTTGCTTTTTTATCGCTATGATTAAGTGTACTGCTTGTATTGTTAAGTTTTTTTGCCTGCTTATACGCTTGTTTATTTTTATACATGGCTTGGTCTGCATTATTTAATAATGCATCAAATAGCTGCTTTTGTTTATCTGTAAAGCTATAGCCAATACTAAGAGATAAATCACAGACACTTTCTTTTATAAGTGCTTTTGAATACTCAGTGGTAATTTTATCAATAATATAGCTAAGCTTACTTTTATCGCTTATCTGCATTACAGCAATAAACTCGTCGCCGCCTAAACGCCCTACTATATCAGCATCTCTTAAATGTGTTTTTAGGGTATTAGCCAAAATAATTAACGCTTTGTCGCCTACTTCATGGCCGCAGGTATCGTTTAATTTTTTAAAATCGTTTATATCAATAAACAAGCAGCATACGTCAAAGCCTAAACGCAGTGCTAAGTTAAGCTTTTGCTGAGCTAGCAAGGTAAGTGCGCGGCGGTTATAAATGTTTGTAAGTGGGTCAAGCATGGTTATTTCGCGCATTTGCTCAAAGCTATAAATAAGCGCTAAATCGTCTTCAATCAAGTCGCGAAGCTGCTCTATTAGCTCAAAATACTCATCGGTATAACTAGTTTGTTTTGTGTCTTTTAAACATAGCGTGCCAAACACATCACCTTCGGGCCAATGAATGGGTAATCCTAGGTATGATTGAACGCCATCTTCAACAACCTCAGGCATGGTATTCCATTGCTCATTATTGCAGGCATCGTTAACATATAAAATATTGTTATTTTCCGCTACGTATCTGCAAAAAAGAGGTGTTTGTGGAGGGAGTATTGAGTTGGTTTCAAAGTTAGAGCCGCCTTCATTACTTCTAATTACAACCCGGTAGCCTTTGCTAGTTGCCTGTACTATATAACCTGACGGAGCCGAAAACAGCCCCGTAATAAGATCAATGGTCTTTTGCCATTTGTGCAGTGATATTTGGCCATCGACTCCCGAAAATGCCCATTGATCCGTTTCAAACATAACTTTACCTCAGCTATTTATTAGCTCAAGTATAGGCAAAAAAGCGAAACAAAAGCTATTACTTACGGCGTCTACTGGGTGCTCTTTGACCTGTAATGCGTTTTTTATCACGATCTTTTCGCGCTTTATTGGTGTTTTTACGATTATCTTTAGGCTTTTTGTTTAAATCTGGCTCGTAACCTTCTAACCATTGAGGCGCTAAACGCGTATCAAGTAGGACTTCTATTTCTTCAAGTAGCCATTGCTCATCAATACTTACTAGCGACATTGCAAGGCCTTGCTCACCGGCGCGACCTGTACGGCCAATGCGGTGTACGTAGTCTTCTGCTATGTATGGCAGTTCAAAATTTATTACATATTTAAGCGCAGGTATATCGAGCCCACGCGCTGCTACATCGGTGGCAACTAATACGCGTGTAGTGCCTTCTTTAAAGTTTTGTAGTGCACGGTCACGCGCGCCTTGCGATTTATCGCCATGAATGGATTCTGTTTTTAAACCGTCTTTACACATTTCTTTGGCAAGTTTATCGGCCATTTGCTTGGTGCGCGTAAATATAAGTACTTGGCGCCAGTTTTTCATACCAATCATGTGCGATACCAACTCGCGTTTACGGTCTTCATCTACCGAGTAAATAACTTGCTCGACTTCAACGGCGGCTGAATTGCGTTTATCAACTTCAATCAGCTCAGGGTTTTTAAGTAGCTTTTTACTTAGCTCAAACACGCTATCGTCAAATGTTGCTGAGAAC
This sequence comes from Pseudoalteromonas carrageenovora IAM 12662, assembly GCF_900239935.1. Taxonomy (NCBI): domain Bacteria; kingdom Pseudomonadati; phylum Pseudomonadota; class Gammaproteobacteria; order Alteromonadales; family Pseudoalteromonadaceae; genus Pseudoalteromonas; species Pseudoalteromonas carrageenovora. Next base: position 836,368 of record NZ_LT965928.1, on the reverse strand, counting down.
AATAAAGTTTGGCGATCGCCTGGAATGTGGCGCAGAATACGTTTTATTTCGTCAATAAAGCCCATGTCGAGCATCCGGTCTGCTTCATCGAATACTAGTGAATCAACACTTGAAAGCACCACACTGCCTTTAACTATATGATCGAGCAAACGACCTGGCGTTGCCACTATCACTTGCGCCGTTTTAAGTGCTTTAATTTGCGGGCCAATACTTGCACCGCCATACGCTAAAGCGCCATTAATATTACTGCCTTGAGCGTACTTTTCAAAGCTTGCAAATACTTGCTGAGCAAGCTCACGCGTTGGCGTTAAAATGACCACTCGGGCAATGCCTGGCTCATCTTTTTTAGGTGTATTTAAAAGCTTATGTAGTAGTGGTAATACAAAGGCTGCTGTTTTACCTGTGCCTGTTTGTGCACTGCCCATTACATCGTTGCCCGCTAAAATAGGCGGAATGGTTTTAACCTGAATTGCGGTTGGCGTAGTGTAATTATTTTGCTCAATCGCTGTTAATAATAACGAATCGAGTTTAAGAGATGAGAACGATGTAGCAGACATAGGCTTAGCTTTAAAATAACAAAGAGCGCTATTATACCTGAGCTTTAGTAATAAAAAAGGCGCTATAAATAGCGCCTTTATTTAAAATAAGCTTTAAGCCGGTTTTAACGTGGCTTTGCGGTCATTATAAAACGCGATTAAGTCATCAACCGTTGCTTGGCAGTATTCACGAATACCCGACACCACCATGTGCTTTTCACCAAAACCGACTTTTTCGCCGTTTTCTAGTAAATTAAAGCGCAAAGTAATTTTTCCGCGTTTACCGGCGTACTCAAAACTTGGCTCAGCAAATTCAAGCGTAGGTTCTTGAATATCAATGTTATCAAGGTTAATAATCATCGACTCGTAAATAACCATTGGGCGCGCAGGGTTAATCATCACCTCTTGCTTACCCATTAGTGGAATAATTACATGCGGGAAAGCCGCACCAGAAAACTCAACATAGTTTTTTATTAGGCTATTAGTAAGTGTTGGGCATTTGCTGGTTTTACCTTCGCGTTTTACCTTTAATATAACTTTATCGCCGTTGGTTACATCAAATTCGTCATCCCCTTGTGGGAAATTAAGTTTAGTGTTTTCGTCAACCATACCAGCAAAGGTAAATTCCATTCGCTCACTTATACCATAGCGGTCTAACACTAAAGAAAAAAGTAAGTCTCCTGGCGCGCAAAACTTTTTAGCATCTTTGTCATGAAGTGGGTTGTAGTCATCGGCAACACATTTTGCGAAACGACAACCTTGCTCACGAGAGATAGAAACGTAATCAGCATGTTGCTGAAAATAAGGACTTAACATAGTTTGTTCACTGCTTAAACTGCTTATAACCTATCCATACTACCAGAAAAAAAATAAAGAGAGGTCGAATCACTTACTAAATCTTACAATTAACTTAAGAGTAAATGTTGCACACTTCTGTTTTTGTTAGTAATTTACTTTCCAAACTACATAAGGGACTAATAATTATGCTACGTGTTATAGCAACAATAAGCGTACTAACAACTTTGGCTGGGTGCTCTGGCATGACTTATCATACAGATATAGACAACGGCGTTTTATCTCAAGAAATTGGCACCTACGTTAATAAAAGAGATTTGCAGCAATTTTATAGCGACCAAGAAGCACACGAAAGTGGCGCAACACTTTTAGGGAGAATAGAAGGCGAAAGCTGCGATGGCGACGGTAGAGGCAATAAAAATATAAGCTACAATCGCTCTAAATCAAACGCGATTGATTCACTTAAAGCGGATGCAATGCGCAGAGGCGGCAATGCCTTTACTATCAATTCTTGTAGTGAAACCTCAGTATCGTATTGTGACCTATCTGTTTTATGCACCGGACAGGCCTACGACTATTAATTAAATACCCTTAACTCTGGCTAAATATTTAATGCAAAGCTAAGTAGTACACGCTTGCCCGACTCTATTTTAGTTACACTGTGCTCATACTTATCGGGTCTAAATAAATACACGCGGTTAAACCAATTAATAATGCATTTAGAGCATTTAAATGCCCCGCCAGTTTTAGGCTTTACTAGTACAAAATTAAGCTTGTAATAGCGACCTTGTTGCACTGGGTCAATATGGTTCATTACGCTGTGGTTTGTAGGGTAAGTAACTAAATTTATTGAAAAGGTATTGCTGCTAAATAAGGCTTTGTTTTTTACAGGTGCAATCATACTGCCTCCTTTGGGTTTACATGCAGCATTATAGCATTTAGTAAATTACGAATGCTTGCGCTAAACAATATCAAAATACCATGACATATAGCCAAACAGCCTGAAACAAAAAAGCCGAACTTAATTAATAAGCTCGGCTTTTTATAAAGTAAGACTAAAGATTATGCACTTGGGTATGTGCGGTACGCACGCTCAATATTTTTAGCCTGCTTTTTAGAAATACCTAAATGAGCAAGCGCTACACGTATACGCGCACGTGATAGATCAGAGCCCAAAATTTCCATTGCATCAAGCACAGAGGTAGATGATGTTTTACCTGTGATTGCTACAAATATTGGCTCTAAAAAGTCTTTAATTTTAAGCTCATGGAATGTAGCGACTTCTTTTGCAATGGCAAAAATAGCTGGCTTTTCAAAGCTACGTAAGCCTTCTAATTGCCATACAAAAAATTGTAGCGCTTGGCGTATTACGTTTTCGTCAGCTTTGCCCGCAGTTAAAAGTGCTGGGTCGTAAGTTGGAATCCCCCCAACAAAGTGACCGGCTAAATCAACCATATCCGACAACGTATTAATACGCGTTTTAGCTTCTGGTAATACTTTAGCTAGCATTTCACCGTTAAACTTCCAATCAACAAAACGCTGCACAAGCTCTTCGTCAGTTAGGTTTTCGCGGATCCACGTGCCGTTTAACCAGCTTAGCTTGTCTACGTCAAATACTGGGCCACCAAGCGATACTCGCTTCATGTCGAAGTTTTCAATCATCTCGTTAAGGGTGAATTTTTCACGCTCATCAGGCATTGACCAACCCATACGGCCTAAGTAGTTAAGCACCGCTTCTGGTAGGTAACCCATTTCTTTATAGTAATTAATACTGGTTGGGTTTTTACGCTTAGAAAGCTTTGATTTATCTGGGTTACGCAATAATGGTAAATGCCCTAATACTGGCGCTTCCCAACCAAAATCTTCGTAAAGTTTTAATAGTTTAGGTGCTGAGTTAATCCACTCTTCGCCACGGAAAATATGGCTAATTTGCATGTGGTGATCATCTACCACGTTTGCTAAAAAGTACGTTGGGAAACCATCGGCTTTTAATAGCACTTGCATGTCTACGTTTTCCCAGGGGATCTCAATTTCGTCGCGTAGGTAGTCGTTAAATTTAAAGGTGCCTTCGCTTGGTATTTTCATACGTATAACGTAAGGCTTACCAGCAGCTAGGTTTGCTTTAATTTCGTCTTCTGTGTGGTTTAAACCACGACCATCGTACTTAGGGCGCAGACCTTCGGCCATTTGCTCTTCGCGCATTTGATCAAGCTCTTCGCTTGTAGCAAAACAGTAAAACGCTTTACCTTGCTCAACTAGCTGGTGCGCGTATTTTTTATATAAATCGCTACGCTCAGATTGACGGTAAGGACCAAATTCACCACCTACGTCAGGGCCATGATCCCACTCAAGGCCTAACCAACGCAGGCTATCCATAATAGCTTGCTCTGATTCTGGTGTGCTGCGCACTTGGTCGGTATCTTCAATACGAAGAACAAACTCGCCGCCTTGCTGTTTAGCAAAACAGTAGTTAAATAAAGCAATGTAAGCTGTGCCAAGATGCGGGTCACCTGTTGGTGACGGGGCAACACGAGTACGGATTGTCATGGTAATGTCTCTTTAAATAAGTGAGATAAAAATTATATGGTTACGTTTAAGCTGCTACTTTATTTAAGTAAGCAATAATATCGTTTGATTCGTATAGCCATTGTACTTGGCCATCTTTTTCAATACGTAGGCATGGCACTTTAATTTTGCCGCCTTGCTCTAACAACTCTTGACGATATTGCTGATTATTTTTTGCATCACGCGTTTCTACTTTTAAGCCTTCGCGCTTAATAGCACGGCGCACTTTTACGCAAAACGGGCATGATTTAAATTGATAAAGTTTAAATTGTGAGGTTTGCAGATCAAGCTTTGCTTGCTCGTCGCTTGCACGCTTTTTACTGCGAGGAGTAAATACAAAATTAAAGAATAAAATTATACAACCTAAAAACCAACGAACGAATTTCATGTTTTGTGCTCTGCCTACAACAATTTAAGGAGCCAGATTTTAGCACAAATTTACAATCAAAAAAGCTCAATGCTGTTATCTACTTGTTGTTGGAAGTTTACGCCTAATTCATTATAAGAAGTTACTCTGTTTCGGCCATTATTTTTAGAGTGATATAGGGCTAAATCTGCTTGGTTAACAATGCTTGAAACCGTATCAATACTGGCAAGTTCTAAAAAACCACAGCTAATGGTGAGCTGCCCTACTTGCGGAAAAGGATACTCTGCAACATTTAAGCGTAATCTGTTAAGGGCAACACGCGCTTCGGTCTCTGTTTTAGTTTGAAATAATACCGCAAACTCTTCACCACCGTATCTAAATACGTAATCCTCTAATCTAAAGTTATTTTTTAAAAGCCTTGCCACTAACAAAATAACCTCATCGCCAATTACATGTCCGTAGTTATCATTTACATTTTTAAAAAGATCAATGTCGGCAATGGCTAAATACCATCGACGCTTATTTGAAACCTCACTTCGTGGTTTTAAAAAGCCATTACCTGAAACTATTTCAATTACTTTTTTGTCAAATGTTTGCCTATTTAATAGCTCTGTTAACGGGTCTAAGCGCGATTTATACAAAAGCCCGAGTTGATTAGCATAAATATTTAAAATATGAATAGCCAACGCGGTTATGCGTTCACTTAGTGCATGCTGAGTTTCTATTAATAAAACCCCCATTACTTCGCCTAAGTGATAAACAGGTAAGTAACTTCTAATTACGTTGCTACTGCGGCTTACTCGTATTTTATTCTGAGAAACCTTATGAAGAACCAATAAGGCTTCTGTGGGAGATAAAGCTTTAAGGCTACTGCTGGTGTTAATTAATGTAGGAGGCAATGGCCTCGAAATATGTTTATTTATGTATATGGCAAAGTGCTTGATTTCGAGTAAATCGGCAATAATTTGAATAAGAGCAGTGTCTAAGTCGCTTTCCTCTTCTTGCTGTGTAAGCTTAACAATCCATTCATGCCCGCAACTATTCGCCTTCATTAAAAATGCCTAAACTGTTTATTATCTCAACAGTTTAGACAAAATTATCAGTTTTGCTAAATTATTAGCAACACCTTATTCCCATACTAAAGTAGGTTTAAAATAAGACTAAATCGTCTCGGTGTAATACCTCTGCTCCTGTATCGTAATCGAGTAAATTGCCTATTTGATTTGAATGCGCTCCTTTAATTTTATTTACCTCAACACTGCTAAAGCGTGTTAGGCCACGTGCAATAACTTGGTTATCGACATCAATTAGATCTATTAAGTCGCCTCGCTCAAAGCGACCAAATGCACTTGTAACTCCTTTAGAGAGTAAACTTGCGCCTTTGTTTTGCAGTGCTGCAATGGCCCCTTCATCAATCATTATTTGGCCTGTGCTTTTAGGCCCTGCCATTAGCCATTTTTTACGGCCATCTTTTGGCGCACTAAGCTTTAAAAAACGCGTCCCCGGTAATTGCTCACTCATGCATTTTAAAATAACGTTGTTTCCAGCACCTTTGGCAATAATAACCTCAACCCCTGCGCGCCTTGCTATATCGGCAGCTTGGAGTTTTGTGGCCATACCGCCGGTGCCTAAGTTTGTCCCACTGCCACCAGCAAGTTGGCGAAGTTCATCGTTTATGTGGGTTACTTCGTCAATTAGCTTTGCATCAGCATTAGTGCGCGGGTCGCTGGTAAATAAGCCTTCTTGGTCGGTAAGTAGCAATAACTTGTTGGCATTAGCCAAAATAGCTACAAGGGCCGATAAGTTATCGTTATCGCCCACTTTAATTTCGCTTGTAGCGACTGCATCGTTTTCGTTAATAATGGGCACTACATCGTAATTTAATAATGCGGTGAGTGTATCGCGAGCATTTAAATAGCGAGCGCGATCATCTACATCCGCTCGGGTTAGTAACATTTGCCCTACGTTAATACCATATAAAGCAAATAAGCTTTGCCAAATATGGATAAGTTGGCCTTGCCCTACTGCCGCTAACATTTGCTTATCAATCAGGCTTCGGCCACAGGGTTTAATAAGTTGCTCACGACCTGCTGCAACAGCGCCGCTTGATACTAAAATGACTTGGTGGCCTTGTTTTTTAAGCTCACTACACTGGCGTACAAGTTCAACCATGTGTGCTTTGTCTAATTTATCGGTGCCACCAGTAAGTACACTTGTACCAAGCTTTACAACTATTACCTGTTCCCTTTGCATTATTTTTTACTATTAAAATTTTTAGATAATTTAACTTATACCAGCTCGGTATTTTTGAACAAGTTAAAATTATTCATGCTAGGATCGCATTATATTTTATTGTTTAAATTACCCGCTATGCCCGCCAGTTTATGTTTAATTATTGCCACCTTTTTATGGGGCAGCTCTTTTATTGCACTTAAGTATGCTATTGCCATTTACGACCCCGCATTAGTGATATTTTTGCGCATGCTGACCACGTTAGTTTTATCGCTCTGTTTATGGCGTTACGTTATTCGATTTGAATATTTAAAAGGTGACTGGAAATATTTACTGGGAATGTCGCTTGCTGAGCCTTGCTTATACTTTTTATTTGAAGGTCATGCAATGGAGTACACCTCAGCCTCGCAGGCGGGTGTTATTGTGTCGTGCTTGCCTATTATTGTGGCGTTACTAGCGTTTTTAATGCTTAAAGAGTACATAAGTAAAGCCATTGTTGTCGGTTTTACCTTGTGTATTGGCGGCAGTATTTTACTTACATTACTCTCTCCTAACTCCGAGCAAGCACCTAACCCACTACTCGGTAATTTTTTAGAGCTCATGGCCATGGTGTGCGCTGCTTTTTATACCGTTAGTATTAAACATTTAGCAAACCGGTACTCCCCCATTACCCTTATTGCACTTCAAGGTATTAGCGGTAGTTTATTTTTTGCGCCCTTTTTATTTTTTATCGACTTGCCAAGCGAAAACCAACACGACTTAACCGCACTTATGAGTATTTTATATCTAGGCTCGTGCGTCACCCTTGGAGGCTACGGCATGTATAACTACGCCATTAGTAAAGTGTCAGTATTAACTGCGGCAGCATATTCTAATTTAATCCCTATATTTACGCTTATTTTGTCAGCCATTATTTTGGGAGAAGTACTTAACGTTTGGCAATGGCTAAGCATCTTTGTCGTGTTTATTGGTGTAATGATAAGCCAGCGTCATCAAGAACTAGTGGTTGATATTCCACTTAGTGAATCTGGCGAAGATATTAATGCAGATACTACTTTATCTGGCATTAGTTCAGCTGAAACCAATAGCCTTAAATCAGTACCAGCAGCTAGTGAATCAAAAGGGTAACAGGTGAGTAAATAAAGCCCCGACTTTTGTAAAAACTCATGTTGGGATTGATGAATCACTTCTATCCCCGTTACTTTATAAACTTGTATTTCTGCGCTTTGCAATTGCAAAGTGAACATTTCACCCACTTTAGCGTGTTGCAAAAATGCAAAGTGGGTGTCGTTATGCCCCGCGATTAACGCACCTTTTGGATTACCGTGCGCTTTACCACCAAGCTCTCCGGCGGGTAAAAATTGGCTTGGGGCAAATGCCAAATTTCGACCGCTTGCCCCCGCCAATACAGTCAGCGTTTTATTATGCTTAGGCCAATTAAGCTGTGCAGTTACAAAGTTGTCGGCGTAAAACCAAGGTTTTACTTTAGCGCTTGGGGACTTTAGTGCTTCTTGCCATGCTTGCTCAATTAATACTTGAGCAAGCCATGCCTTTGCTTGCATATAAACACCATGACCAAATAATCCAAGCCCAGCAATTAATAAGCCTGTACTTAGCCACTTTTTCATTTATGTTCCTTACTTAAATTAAGCCCTCGGTTTATTTTAAGCGCGCCACAGCTAAGTAATAAAATACAGCCGAGTAATATATGTAACCTACTTTGCCCATCGGTTTGTGGTAAGCGCATAGCCAGGCCTTGTGGCGCTGTGTTTTTAGCTAGTGCGGTTTGCTTTGCTACGTCTTTAATTTGAGTGTGTTCAATAGCTATAAAAGCAGTAAACGGGCTCAGTAATTGATGGGCGAGAGCCAGGCTTTGTACTTCGTCCTTTACTTCGTTTTGCTCATTGTATAAAAGCAGCGACTTAATTTTTTGACGCGCCCATAACTTATCAATCCCTTTTGCATTTGCACTATTTTGTGCACTTAATTTAATACTTAATGGGCCTTGTGCGGTTTGCCCAGCAAGTACCACATTGTTTGTTTTATCAAGCTTTATAGCCACCATAATTGGTTCACCAAAGTATAAATCGGGTAAAGGTGATGGCCAAAAATCTAAGCTATTACCGCTTTCATCACTTAGCGCTAAATTAGTAATAGCCGGGTGGGCGAGCTTATCAAATAGCTGCTGCATTTTAGGCTGCACCTCATTTTTGCTGCCAATAAAAGTAAATGATCCTTTGCCTATATCAGCAGCGCGGCGCATAAAAAAGCTATTAGGTGCACTGCCAATGCCTACAGTAAATAAACGGCTATCGCCTAATTTACGCTGAATGTTTTTAAATAAAGCATCTTCGTTACTTACGCTGCCATCAGTTAAAAATACGACTTGGCGTACAAAGCCTTCAAAACTACTGCCATCAAGGACTGCATTAAGCGCACCTTGTATTTCGGTGCCACCATCGGCCTCTAGGCTGTAAATAAAGCGCTCTGCGCGGCGCAAATTAAAATCGCTGGCAATAAGTGGCTTATCACTCATTGGAGTAACCACGTTATCAAAGCCAATAATATTAAAACTGTCGTCGCTATCGAGTAACGAAAGCGCATAAAACAAGGCCTTTTTAGCTTGTTCCATAGATTGCCCGTGCATAGAGCCTGACGTATCTACAACAAATACCATTTCACGAGGTAAGCGCTGCGTTTGTACAAAGTGATCCCCCGGCGGCATTAGCATTGCAAGCCCATACCTGTCGCCATTTTCAAACTGCTGGGTAAAAAATGCCGCCTGAGCGCTTTCTTTTTGAAGCGGTTTAAACTCAAGTACAAAGTCGCGGTTTATGGCATTTTGCTCATTTAATGCAACGGTATATTGGCCAAATGCAGGGTTATGAATATCTACGTTATGAAATTTAGAGTTTATATCCACCAGCTCTAAACCTACGTCTATATTTATATTTAAGCTAAATTTGCTATTAGGCGTATCGCCGTGGCTTTGCGCCGCGCTTTGTATACTATAAACCGGGCTTAACCAGCCGTTTGGCGCCGAATTAAATGCTGTTCTTTCGGTATTACTTTGCTCAACTTCACCACTAATCGCGTGATAACGCGGTGTAATAGTCGTCGGAAAACGAATCGCAAATGTACCGCCGCTATAATCAATTATCTCTTGATACTCAAGTTCAACAACAACCTGCTCGCCAGGGCCAATATTTGCTACGTTAGTAATAAACATATTAGCGCGTTGCTGGCGTACTAGAGCCGCTTGTTTACCTGCTTTTTTAGCTGCGTGGTATTTTTTTTCAGCCTCTACTTTTTTATCTATTTGCCCTTTAATCACGCGATCCCCAATGTGCATGGTCATAGCATGTACTGCACTTTCATCAGGCAGCGGAAAAACGTAACGGGCGTTAACCGCAAACGGGTTTTCGTTTTGATAAGTTTGCTTAACTACCACATGGTTAATTAAGCCTGTTAGGGTCATGTTAGCGTCACTTTTTAAAATAATGGCTGGCGCTAAAGGTGCGCCGCCACTGTCAAAAAGCTCAAGCTTGGGTGATTGTGCATGGCTATTAAAACTTACCAGCAGCACACTCACTAAAAAAATAAAAATGCTTACTTTAGTAAGCATTTTGGTTGGGTTACTCAACATAAAATCACTCCATCGAACGCTTAGCTTTACATAAATTCGGTTTGGTTTAGTTACTCGCCGTTTGGCCATTTACAATATTCATTGAGCGAGTGGTAAGCGTTACGCGTCTATCAAAAAAGTTGTCTTCAACTGTGTTGCTACGAGCTAATGTTTGCTGCTCGCCAAATGCTTGTGTGCTTAAACGTTTATGGCTAATACCGTGCTTTATTAAGTAACTTTGAACTGCATTTACACGCTTTTTAGACAATAATAAGTTGGCTTGCTCGTCGCCACGTTGATCAGCAAAACCACTTAAATCAAGCGCCAGTTGTGGCTGGTTATTTAAAAGTGTGACTAATTGATCAAGCTGCTGTGCAAAGTGCGGCGCTATAACACTTGAACCCGTTTTAAATTGCACTGTCATGGCAAGTAGGTTTTTTATTTGTGCTTGGGTTAATTGCTCATTTTGATTGGCAAGCACTTCTAACTGCTGCTCAAGCCTATTGTTATGGTTAAGCACGTGCATGTAGTCGCTGGTTTTTTCCTGCATAAGTGTAATTGCTTGTTGCTGCTGGGCTATTTTGTCATCGGCTACTTTAGAGTCACCAATTAAGCCCCCTGCAAATGCGCCAATAAATGCCCCAACAGGCCCACCAACAACACCACCAATAATAGCGCCCGCACCTAAACCAATGGCGGTTTCTTTATGTGCTTCTTTAGAAGGCGTGTTAGCAGTTGATGCAAATGCAGGTGAACAAACACTGGCTACTAGCGTTAATGCGATTAATGTCTTCTTCATGGTAGTCCTCTTGAACTTGTTTTAATTTGTGATGTTTTGTTTTGATGGGTGTATTAAAACAGTCGCAAGTGGCAACAAAGGGGAGCAAAAATGGCAAACCGCTGAGCAATTGTGGCAAAAAAATGGCAATTGCCTTTTTAACCGTACACAGCTTAAAAACTTCGATATAGTGCAAAATAAGTTAGATAGGATAATGATAGAAATGAAAAAAATAGCCATCATTGAAGATGAAACTGCAATCCGCGAAAACTATATTGAAATGCTTAGCGCACAAGGTTACCAAGTAAGTGGCTTTGCAGATCGCGCCAGCGCAGAGATTGCATTTAAAGACGCCCTACCCGATTTAGCCATTGTTGATATAGGCTTAGGCCACGAAATAGATGGCGGTTTTTTGCTTTGCCAAACCTTGCGTACGCTTTCTAAAACACTGCCTATTATTTTTTTAACCGCCCGCGATAGCGAAATAGACACAGTATGTGGCCTGCGTATGGGCGCCGACGACTACCTAACAAAAGATATTAGCTTGGCACACTTAGCTGCGCGTATTGGCGCGCTATTTCGTAGAATGGAAGCCCTTGAGCAACCTGCCGATGCCAATGCACTTATAACCCGTGGGCAGCTGGTGCTCGACACGCAACGTATGCAGGTATTTTGGCAGCAGCAATTAGTTGATTTAACGGTCACTGAGTTTTGGATGTTGCACTCACTCGCGCAGCGACCAGGGCATGTTAAAAGCCGGAACGATTTAATGAGCGATGCAAAAATTTATGTAGATGACAGCACCATAACCTCACACGTAAAACGTATTCGCAAAAAGTTTATGGCACTTGATAGCCACTTTGACTGCATAGATACCGTGTACGGCATGGGTTACAGGTGGGAACAACACTAATGCTACGATTTGGCCTGCGCAGTAAATTTATATTACTTTCGTGCTTTTTGTTTTTACTGCCGTGGCTTGGCTACGAATACGTATGGGAAATGGAAAAGTTTTTACGCCAAGGCCAAGAAAAAACTCTGGTAGGTACTACTCGCGCACTTGCCACCGCGCTGCATGAGCGCCCCGCACTCTTTGACGAGCAAACCAACTTTTTAGATCAAATAGTAAAAGGGCGCGACTTATATGCGTACAATCTTAAAAATCCAATTCAACTTGATGGAAAACTGGGCGACTGGCAAAGTTATCAACCACTCTTTTGGCAATACGATAAACGCTATTTACAAAAAGCAAACAAGGAGCATAAAGCTGAGGATTTATCGTTTGAGCATATGGTGGGTAAGTTTGATAATTACTTATATGCGCTATTTAAAGTAACCGATAACACATTAATTTACCGTGCAAAAAACAGCTTAAGCATTACCAATAACGATTATTTAAAAATTGGATTAAAAACCCCTGACGGCCAATTTAATACATATATTATTGCGCCGCGCCAAGATGGCTGGATCAATGCGTTTGATGCCAACACCAAAATACCGTTTACAAAAATTCAGGGGTATTTTGAAAGTACCAAATCAGGTTATAACGTAGAGCTGCGCTTTCCTATAGAGTTACTTGGTAATAAACTTGGCTTTGCCATTGTTGATGTAGATAGTAAAAATGCATTGGCAGCACCTAAAACTATGTCGACTTCAAACTTAAATAACCCAAGCGATTTAGGCTCAGTGCTTGTACCGTCTCCGGAAATTAACCGCATTTTAAAAGGTATGGGCCACAGTGGCAGCCGTATTTGGGTGGTCGACAACCACCACCGTGTGTTAGCACAATCGGGAACAATTCAAAATGCCGATGGCGTATGGGCCGATGGCCTTAAAAATCAAGCACCAAAAACGTGGTGGCAGCGCTTTGAGCAAAGCTATTTACACCCATTGTATTATAAAATTTTAACCCGCCCAGAAAACGAATTTTTAGACACCCTACACGATGTAGCATCAATGCAAGGCACCCATTTGGCAAAGGCCTTAAAAGGCCAGCCGGCATCATCGTGGCGATTAACGCCTGATAGCAAAGCCGTTATTTTATCGGCAGCATACCCTATTTGGATTGACGATAAAGTCATAGGCGCAGTAATTGCTGAGGAAACCACAAATGGCGTACGCACGCTACGTAATAAATCGCTCGAAAAACTCTTTAACGTTATTTTAGCGGTGATGCTCATAGGCACCGTAACCTTGTTCTTTTTTGCCTCTCGAATATCGAACCGCATTAGGCGATTGCGTGATACCGCAGAGCAAGCAATTGACGCCCAAGGCCGTATAACCGGCAGCATTAATTACAGCGATGCTAATGATGAAATTGGTGACCTCTCTCGTAGTTTTTCAAACATTGTTAGTCGACTTGGAGGGTATACCGACTACTTAGAAAATATGTCGTCGAGGTTATCGCACGAGCTACGTACACCGGTTGCCGTGGTGCGCTCATCACTTGAAAACTTACAAAGTTTGCCACAAAACGAGCTTAGCCAAAAATACCTAGAGCGTGCCAGCGAAGGCGTTGAACGTTTAGGTAAAATAATTACCACCATGAGCGAGGCCACACGCCTTGAACAAAGTATTCAAAGTAATGAGCCCGAGCCATTTGATTTACAAAAGGTAATAAGTGGCTGCATGCAAGGCTATCAACTTACCTACCCTGAACAATTGTTTAAGCTCGATATATGCCAAAGCCCACTGCCCATGCAAGGAGCTCCTGAGTTTATTGCGCAACTGCTAGATAAGCTAATTAATAATGCGTTGGAGTTCAGTGAAGCAAATACGGCTATTAATGTAAGTATTAAGCAGAGCGAAAATAAAGCCATATTAGTGGTAAGTAACATAGGCCCCGCCTTACCAGAGGGGCTAACTGAGCATATTTTTGATTCTATGGTGTCAGTACGAAGCCAGCAAATGCAGCAACAACCACATTTAGGTTTAGGGCTTTATATTGTAAGGCTGGTGTGTGACTACCATAAAGGCAGCGTAACTGCGCAAAACAACGAACAGAGGGATGGCGTAATATTTAAAGTAACCCTCCCGCTGCAAGGATGATATACATATAAGGGCGGCTATTTTATAAGCCGTCCTTATTTTTTGCACACCGATTACAATTTAGTACAACTTCAAATGTAACTATTCACTTTTAATTCAGTCGAATGACCATACCCTACATCATATTAAAGTATTAAATTTAAGGATTACCCATGAAACCATCACTAGAGCGTGAAGAACTAGATTTTATTTTTGACTTATACAGGCCCTCTAAAAAGCCTGAATCTGAAAACGTTAAGCCAAAAAGTGCTAATTACAAAGACTTAAGAAAACCCGAAACAGCTAAAAACCAAGGTATATCGCAGTATTTAGTTTAGATAATTAAAGCACTCGCGTTTCATGTTTTTCATTTTGTAAAAATGATTTTATACAGTTTATTTCTGCCAGCTTTACCTCTTCGCCTATTTCTGGGCCTTTTTTGCCATTTTTAAGTGCATTTTGCACTATCTGCTTTTTATCCATTTTTTGTAGTTCGCTAAAAATTGCTCGCAGCTTAGTTGCTTGCGGGTATGGCTTATCAACAAGTGCTTCTCCGCGCCCTTGCGCATCGCATTGGCAAGCTTGAGTAAATGCAATAAATCGCTCAGGGTGCACAAGTGCGTTTAAATTAGTCACGATTAACTTATGAATAGTTTGCGCCCTTAACTGATCAACCGTGTGACACAAAGTATGATTGTCGCTAGTGAGAACACCAATATCACGAAATCGGTTGGGTACTTTTAAACGCTCACAAAATTCTTCAACTACAGTTACACCTTCGCGCTCATGGCCACGTAAATTACCGCGCTTTTTAAAACTCAATGCTTTACCAAAATCATGGGTAAGTGCAGCAAAACGAGTCTCAAGGTTAAAATTCAAATCGGCAGCGCGCCTTAAAACCAGCATGGTATGTATAAATACATCGCCTTCTGGATGATGATTCGCTGGCTGCGGCACACCCTCCATTCCCTCTATTTCCGGAAAAATACCTAAGCCATGCAATGCTTTAAAATAAAGTTCTGGGTGTTTTTCGCCAAGGGCCTTTTCGGTTTCAAGCCATACGCGTTCGGGCACTAAATGATTAAGCTCACCTTTATTTTTAAGCTCTCGCATTAATGCATAAGTACTTGGATGAATACTCCACTGGCTGCCATAGCGCGCCAAAAAACGCGCAATGCGTAATACACGTACAGGGTCTTCTACAAATGCTTGTGTGGTGTGGCGCAATATTTTGTTTTGTAAATCACTTTGGCCATTAAATGGATCAATAATGCTGCCATTTTCGTCAAGTGCCATTGAGTTAATGGTTAAATCGCGCCTTGCTAAATCTTCTTCAAGGGTTACATTTGGGCTGGCATCAACCACAAAGCCGGTATAGCCTTTACCGCTTTTTCGCTCAGTACGGCCCAGTGCATATTCTTCTTTTGTTTTTGGGTGTAAATAAACTGGAAAGTCGCTACCTATTGGCACAAAACCAAGTGTCTCCATAGTTTGTGGCGTCTCACCTATCACTACGTAGTCGTTGTCTTTTGATTCTATGTTTAGTAGTTGATCGCGCACTGCGCCGCCAACAAGATACACCTTATTTAAGCTACTTTTCACTTTATTCCCAATAACACTTGCCCAATTGTTTGACACTAATCATATCATTATTTAAAAAATTCTGCGGCGTTTGCCAAGCTCGAGTAAGCTCATTACAATGGCGCATTATTTTTAAGTTGCAGCCTCACATTCAATGAAAAACCATTCATCAAAAAAAGAACTTATGTTACTCCCCATTTTATTAGTGGTTATTTTAATGTGCGTGGCGGGTCATTTTTTACTGCAAGCAAACTTTCAAGACAGCAACTTGGTTGAGTACATGTTGGCAGCACTGCCATTTGCAATGTTTGGATTAGTTATTGTGGCATTTAAAATGGCAGCTAAAAACGAAAAAGATGAGCAAAGCGAGCAGGACTCTTAGTCCTGCTTTGCTGATTTAAAGTACATGGTAGCCAAACCAGTCTGGCTTTATTGTTTGAGCTTGCCCGCTTGGGGTCAGTTTAATATTTAATTGGCTGTCGAGTAGGTCAATGGCAAAGCAGTCATCCACATCGTGTAAATCATCTTTATGAATATGGCTAAGGCCTGCGAGCAAATCTCTTTTAGCACGTTGTTTGGCCTCATTGCTACTACTTGCAACATACAGTGCAAAGTCGTGTTGCTCAGCCATAGAGTCACTTCTATAAGCGCCTAAATTAACAAAATAAAGCTGCTTATTTTGCTCAACATAGGTATTAACTACTTCTACTTTAAAGCCATCAATATGGTTTATAGCCATAAAGCTATCCATATGGACGCTACTTTTATCGCCCACCCATTGGCTTTTTAACTTTGAGTAGGTTTGATCTATATTCTCCCCTACTACAAAGCGAATATCGTGCATTTCTATGTGGCAACCTTGGATTCGCCCACCTAAATACACCATAAATAACTGCATTTGCTTACCTTTATAAATTATCTACATCAATATTGTGTTTTTTAATCAGTTTATAAAAGTCTGAACGGTTACGTTTAGCAAGCTTTGCGCCTTCGGCTACATTGCCACCGGCCATTTTTAAAGTATTGATTACGTAGTCGCGTTCAAACTCTTTTTTAGCGTCGTTAAGTGATAACGGCTCTACATTTTTTTCGTTACTATTAAGGGCTGCCAACACTAAATGTTCTGATATTACTTCGCTTGGCGTTAATGCAACAACTTGCTCTACTACGTTTTGCAATTGGCGAATATTACCTGGCCAATCGAAGCGTACAAGTGCATGCATGGCATCGCTTGCAAAACGTTTTTCGCTTTGATTCATACGTTTGGCAATACTTGCGCTAAAATGCTGTGCAAGTAAGCTTATGTCTTCACGGCGCTCATAAAGTGGCGGTAGTTTTAAGTTAACAACATTTAAGCGATAATATAAATCTTCCCTAAATTGCTGATTTAAAATCGCATCCGGTAAGTTTTTATGAGTTGCAGACACGATTCGCACATCAATAGGAATTTCTTCTTGAAAACCCACCGGCCGAATGGTTTTTTCTTGAAGTACTCGCAGTAACTTAACTTGTAAGTTAAGTGGCATATCACCAATTTCATCTAAAAATAACGTGCCGCCCTGCGCTTGTTGAAACAAACCTTGGTGATCTTTCACAGCGCCTGTAAATGAGCCTTTTTTATGGCCAAATAATTCAGACTCTAAAAGTTCCCCTGGTACAGCGCCGCAGTTAATAGCCACAAATGGCCCTTCGCTTACATGACTATGTTGGTGAATCGCCTGTGCAAGTAGCTCTTTACCTGTACCGCTTGCACCAGAGATCAGCACATTAACTTGTGTTGGCCCAAGTAATTTTACTTGCTCAAGCAAATGCAGCATAGCCCCGCTGCGTGTCACAATATTACTTTTTGGAATAACTTCATCGGCGTTAACGCCATGTATTTCTATAGCTTTTGCAAGGCTGTCGAATAGCTCGTCTTTATCTACTGGTTTTGTTATAAAAGCAAAAATACCTTGTTTAGTGGCTTCAACCGCATCAGGAATAGAGCCATGAGCTGTCATCATAATAACGGGCAATGCTGGGTAGCGGCTTTGCAGTTGGCGATGTAGTGTCATGCCATCCATTTCATCCATGCGCAAGTCGGTTATTACCGCATCAAACACTTGGTTTTTGAGTATTTGCAGTGCCGTAATACCACTTTCGCAAGTAGTTACTTCATAGCCTTTAGACTCGATACGAATAGCCAGTAATTTTAATAAGCTGGCGTCGTCATCAACTAATAATACTTTTGCGCCTTGCGGCTTTTGTTCGGCCATAATTACTGCTCCTTGGTATCTTCGCGCAATAAAAGTTGCTGCTCTATAGTTGCTAATGACGAGAGGGTTTCTTGCATTTTATCATTTAGTGCTTGTTGCTCTTTTTTAGCATTTATTTGCATTGTTACTTGCTGCTTTTGCAGCCATAAATATTGCTTTATATCGTCAGGCCAAAAGTAAGCTAAATCGAGCTTTAGTAATTTACTCATAACCGCATTAGGATCAGTATTTACGTTTAAGCACATGTATTTAAAAAAGTGTTTAAGTTCTGTCTCACCTAAGTAAGCTTGCTTAACCGGCGCAACTTTAAATCCGCCACATTGATTAGCATGCCAAGCAATAACTTGCTCTGCAGGTGGATAGGTTGGTTCGCTTTTAGGGCGTGCTTTTGGGCTAGGCAGTGTGCTTTTATTTTTTGTTGTTGTGGTGGTATCAACTACTGGCGCAGGCGAGGACACCACACTTTGTTGTTGTGCGTTATTTGTTTCACACCCAGATAAAATAATAGTACTGCTCAGCACACATAAAATAGCCATTAAACGCGAGCGCATGCTAGTTAACTCCTTGATTTATTGTTATGGGAATTTTTATTAAAAATTGGCAACCATGAGGCTCATTATGCTCAACGCTTAATTTACCCCTTAACTGCTCTACTGACTCTTTAACTATGGTTAAACCTAAGCCACTGCCTTGCAGCGTAACATCTTTATTATGTTTACCTTGGTAAAATGCGCCGAAAATCTGTGTTTTTTCTTGCTCTTTAATACCGCAGCCATGGTCTATCACTTTTATATTTAGCTGGCTTTGCTCAAGCGCTAAATCTATAGCTACGTGCTGCCCTTGCTCTGAAAACTTTAAGCCATTTGAAATAAGCTGTATTAAAATCATTTCTATTAATTCACTAGGCAAAGCAAGCGGTTTATTTGGTAAGTTATTTTGCCACTGAAGTGCTTGATTTCGGGCACTTAAACGATGTTCAAAATGACTATTAATTTTGTTAATTAAATAGCTAAACTCTACTTCACTTAAACTATCTTTGCTGGTACGAATTGCATTGTAACTAAGTAGGCTATCAATCATGGTTCGCAGACGCACCATTGACTGACTAATCAGTTCAAGTACTGCTTTTTGCTCGTCGGTTATAGGGCCGACAATTTCATCACTTAAAAGGTCAGTTCCTTCGACCATTGAAGCAAGCGGTGTTTTTAGCTCATGTGTTACATGGCGTAAAAAAGTGTCTTTTTGCTGTTCAAGTACATGCAGCTGCTCTTGCACCCACTGCAGCTTATTACCAAGTTCAACTAACTCTGCTGAGCCATGAACGGCTATTTTTTGCTGCCAATGCCCTTGCCCTAATTTATCGATTACTGAAGTTAAGCCTTTAAGGCGCTTACTAATACGCCATAAAAAACCGCCGCCCACAATTAGAGTTAGCGGAATAAGTGCCACCAGCCAATTTATAAATGAAGACTGCAATGAAGAAAGCTCATTTTGATTGTTCTTTATTTGCTCTGCATTTACGTCGCGAAGCCATATGGTCAGCTCTGCAACTAAGTCACTAATAGGTAAAAATAAATCTGCTTGCTGCTGTTTTTCTTCTACTAATTGAGTATGAGCAGTTTGTAAGGTGTGTGCTAAGCGTTGCCAATTAGCGTTGTAATCGGCTGATGAGCTAAATTGGGTTAACTCATCAATACTTTGCAGCGATGTTTGCCATTTATCTACAATTAGATTATCAAGAGATTCACTTTTTAAAACCCAGTTTTGCCGAGTCGCACGCTCTAAACTATTGAGCTCTTGCTTTAAAGTATTGAATGATTTGGTAACGTGATAATTGTCACTGACTATTTGCTGAGTAACGGCGAGTTGTTTATTAAGTGCATTTAAAAACACAATTACCACTAACGAAAGTGGTAATAAAGATAACAACATACTTATTACAAACTGTCCGATTAAGTTAGGGCGCCAATTAAGTAATGCATGGTACTTTTTAGCCATAGTTGCAGGCATTGTGTTTAGTCCTTTGCTTTTTAGTATCTATTATCAGGCTTTTACCTTATACACTAGCTGAATCAGTAATTATATTTAATACGTTCAAGCCCTATTACGCCTTAACTGTTGCCAAATGGCAACAACGTAAGCTATTGATATAGTAGCCATACAAAGCAATGCAGTTAAAAGTGTTGCAAAAATCACACAAAGCTCTGTAAAAATTTCTTACCTTAAGATCAAAAAACAAATAAGCAATTGATTATTAACAAAAATAAATATTGGCATTGTTTTTGTAGTAGCTAATCTAAATTTATTTAATAAGGAAATAATTATGAACAACCGCTTTTTAGTGATCTCATCATTAGCTGCTTTAGGCTTTTTAAGCGCAAGCGCCTTGGCAATGGACGTTCAAGCCACTTTTAATGAACTAGATAAAGACAGCAACGGTACTTTAAGTGAAGCCGAAGCTGGTGAAGACGCAGTGCTTCATGAGAATTTTTCGCAAATCGACACCAACCAAGATGGTCAGTTGTCGCTAAACGAATTCAAAAAGTTCATTCAATAACTCATTAAATAAGGAATGTGATTATGAAACAACTTATAGCCGCTTTTTCGTTAATGTTTTTAGCCATTAGCGCAACCGTATTGGCGTCGCCAATGCATGTTCGCTTTGCTCATTTAGATAAAGACATGGACGGACAAATTACACTTGCTGAAGCAAAGCAAGACAAAGAAGTAATGAGACAATTTTCTGATTTAGATGAAGATGACGATGAAAAGATTTCAAAAAAGGAATTTGAAAGTTTTAAGCCATAACTCGCTTTAGTTAAGTTTTATTTAAGCTTGTTACAGGTAAAGTTGAATTAAAAGCATTTGCCATAATCCCTGAGGGAGTGTGTAAACGGATTTAATGTTGGGAGTTAAATTACGGCAAGTGCTTTTTCACTATTTTAATAGCTCATTTTAAACACATCTTTTGGAAGGAATACCATGAAGATACTTACATTTGTATCAAGCCTATTTTTGCTTTTTAGCTTTAATGCCGCTGCACTTGATGTAAAACAACGCTTTGATCATCTCGATAGCAATAAAAGTGGCTACCTAACCCAAGATGAACTTGAACCTCAACCGCAACTTTTGAGCACGTTTGTGATGTGGGACAAGAACCAAGATAACCAAATTTCGTTAGTCGAATTTAAAAATTATCTCACCAATAACCTCTACTAAGTGATTTGTATGAAAAACATAAGCTATATGGCGCTCTTCGCGTTTAGTATTTTTAGCGCAGCTACCTTTGCAGCCAACAACAATATTGCAGAGCAATTTAAAAAATTAGATAGAAACAAAAATGGCTTTTTATCTCGAGCAGAAACTGCAATAGATCCCGCCTTATGGTCACGTTTTGCAAGCTACGATAAAGACAAAGACAGCCGACTTTCACTTAGCGAATACGGCATATATGCAAGTAAGTAATAATTCAAAAGTTATGGCTAGGTTATTGCCTAGCCTGAAATTTATTATGGTTAGTAATAAAACTTACGAGCAGGACAATTTTTTAGATACTCTTCGCCTGTCGGCTTTGGCGTGAGTGAATAATCCAGTCTAATATTTGTTAGTACTGGTTGCTTATTTGTATTTTGAGGGGCAGCCTTCCAACGCCACAACTTGACAGCTTTAAGAGAGCTTTGATCAAACACACCTTCTGGGTATGAAGAAATGACCTTATAACCTTGCGCTTTACCTTGTGAATTAATGACTGTCACAAGCTCGACACACCCTGTAATGCCTTTTTTAGCGGCTTTAGCCGGATAGATTGGCTCTACCCTTTTTTTGTTTAGCCAGTATTCTTTTTCTGTATCACGTAATTCTGGAGTAGATAAGTCTAAATAATTAAGCTTAGATATATCTTCCGAAGAATCTGTAGTTGAACTGCATGCACTAAGTAAGGCAGTCATTGGAAATATAAAGTATAGAGCTTTCATAGCAACTCCTTATGCGTTAATAAATCGTTAATACTAGGTAGTATTCACATAAATTACCTAATACGCAACCAAAAAATAATATGGTATTACTCACCTCTCACATTGGTATTATAAATTTTGGTTTGCTAGTGTTAACGCACAAACAATAAAAAATAATACCTTATGCAACTCAAAACATTGATAAAACCACTGCTACTAGCAACCATATTAGCTAATTCGTGCCACGCTATTGCTCAAACCAAAGTTATATACAACGCAAACGGCTACACACCTTTATACAAAGGTGAAGTACAGCAATTTTCTACCCTTGTTATTAAAAATGGTAAGGTAATAAACCTAGGCGGAGATGCCCTTAAAAATAGCTTCCCTAATGCGAAACTAATTGATGCACATGGCAACACCTTGCTACCTGGTTTGATTGACGCGCACGGCCATGTAATTGGCCTTGGCGACAACTTATCGCAATTAGATGTACGAGGTACAAAATCGGTTGATGACGTTACTTCAAAATTAAAAGTGTTTGCTAAAGATAAACAAGGCTGGATTGTAGGCCGAGGCTGGAACCAAGAGCTTTGGAGCGATACCCGCTTTCCAAGCGCCAAAGACTTAGATAAAATAGTTAACGACCGCCCTGTTGTACTTTCACGCGTTGACAGCCACGCTATTTGGGTAAATAGTAAAGCGCTTGAACTTGCAGGCATAACCGCCACAACCGAAGCGCCTGAAGGCGGTGAAATAATAAAAGATGAGTTTGGCAATCCTACTGGCATATTTGTTGATAAAGCCGAAGCGCTAATTACAAAACATATGCCAGCTCCTTCAAAAGAAGATATTAGTAATTCACTAGATGCAGCCGGCAAGCACTTATTAAGCTTAGGCATTACCTCAACACACGATGCAGGTATTGATAAAACCACATGGCAAGTTTACAAAGAACGTGGCGACTTAGGTAATTTACCACTTAGAATTGTGGCTATGTTAAGCGGTGCAAGTCCAGATTTAGAAGAAATGCTAAAAGCAGGCCGCTACCATGACAAAAATGACTTTATGGAAATTCGTAGTGTTAAAGTATATGCCGATGGCGCATTAGGATCTCGTGGTGCTGCCCTTATTGAAGAATATGCAGACAGATCAGGTCATCATGGTTTAATGCTTGAAACACAGCAAAAGCTCGAGTCTATTTTTACTCAAAGCTTTAAAAGCGGCTTTAGCGCAAATACGCACGCTATTGGTGATAAAGCAAATAAGGTAGTTCTTGATGCCTATCAAAATGTATTTAAAAAAACTGGCGGAATACTTCTTCGAAACCGAATAGAGCACGCGCAAATTGTAAAGCCTGACGATATTCCTCGCTTCAAAGCATTGAAAATAATTCCATCTATGCAACCTGTTCATGCTACTTCAGATATGCACATGGCAGAGCAGCGTTTAACTGACAAACAACTAAGCGGTGCTTATGCTTGGCAAACATTTTTAAAACAAGGTTCGGTAGTGGCTGCAGGGTCTGATTATCCTGTAGAACTGGCAAACCCATTTGATGGCCTGTATTCAGCTATTACACGGATGGATCATAATAAATTGCCTGAAAACGGCTGGCGTGCAAGTGAAGTACTTAATAGGGAAGATGCATTACGTGCGTTCACGCTAGGCGGTGCTTATGCGGCACATCAAGAGTTTAAAGTTGGCAGCTTAGAGAAAGGTAAATGGGCTGACTTTATTTTAATAGACAAAGACTACTTTAAAGTACCCGTTGAAGAAATTTATAGCACTCATGTATTACAAACATGGGTTGCCGGTAAGCTTAAGTACAAAAAAGAAGTTAACGATAAATAAAACAAAAAAAGGGTTAACTCACGTTAACCCTTTTTAGTACCACCGAATAGTTTAGCTTTTTGCCTGAACTACTTTTGGCTGGCGATATAATTTAATAATATGATACATGTTTACTAGCGCAAGTAAGCCATTAGTGAAAATGACAGGTACGGCGTTAATTGCCACACCATAAGCTGTAAAAACAATACAGCCAAACATATTATACCAACGCAGTTTAACTACATCGGTCATTGTTAACGATGCAACCAATAAAGCTGATGCAATATAACCTAAATATTCCCAACTCAATTGTTCTCTCCTAGGCTTTAGGTTAGCATTACATTACTGCTAACTTATGGCACTTATAAGTATTGCAAAGTGTTAAATAAAAAAGCTAACTTGCATAAAAACCCAAAAAAGTTTGCTGGTGGTTGCCAACAACTTCCTAAATCATTACACGGGAAATGAAGGTAAAATAATACATCTAGCAAGGCTAGATGTAATTGCAAGTTAGCGTAAATTCTTAGAGCTTTAATGTTAACGTCATTAGGGTGTAATAAATAGGACAATTGTCCGAAGAGCATATTGATGTTTCAATACCATTTTTCTAGTTACCTTGTTGAACAACTTCTTACCTTTGCGGGTAGTAGTTATCAGCAATCAAAAAAAGAAGTGCTGATCCACCAAGATCAGCCTTTAAGCAAGCTTGTGCTTGTACGCAGTGGCACTGTGTCGTTTAGTTACGATGTAGGCAACGGACGCCGCCTGCTGTTAGGTCAATTGGATTGCAACAATACGTTGATAGGCGAAATAGAAGCGCTTAACAATAACCCGTGTATTTATACTGTTACGTGTTTTAGTGACGTAACCTATAACTTAATTGAATTACGACATTGGCGAGCACTACTACTCGAAAAGCCAGAACTTAGCTTATACACAGCACAAACTATCGCGGCTAAGTTTCAGGAAAACCAAAAAATCAATTTAGATAAGTTATTACTACCCCTGAGCTACAACATAGCTAAGGATTGCTTATTAAGAGCCGAGAACAACAACCCTACGCTTCTAAGAGCTTACCCTACAGTGAATGCCGAAGCCGAACGCTTTGCAACCACTGAGCGAGCTTACAGACGCGTTGTGACTGAACTCGTTGAAAAAGATCTAGTGCAAAGAAGTACTCATGGTTTGCAGGCGGTCGACATTCCCAAACTTAGCGAATATGTTGATAGCTTTGCTCAACTTTAAGTTGTTTAAAATTTTCTCATAAAAAAAGGCCTCAACGGCCTTTTTTTATGGATAAATTACATATTACTTTTCTAGTAAGATATCGTGAATCTTTGCAAGGTCTGATTTACCTTCAATGATTTCATCAGGCGTTAAACCCGATAACTCATGCGGGAACACTAACCACTCTTCCGATTCATGAATGTAGTAATCTGGAATAGTATCTACTTTTGAGTTTTTAGGTTTGTAGTACGGGCACGCAATACGAATGTCGCTAGGTAGGTTTAAACGCATTAACTCAGAAAGCTTTTCTTTAAGAGCGACAATACTGCGGCCTGAGTCAAATACATCATCAACAATTAGTAACGAGTCACCCGCATTGGCGTTTTCTACAATGTAGTGTAAACCGTGTACTTTAATTTCTTTTGATTGTTTACCAATGCCGTAATAAGACGAAGTACGAACCGCAATATGGTCGGTTTCAATACCTTTGTAATCGTAATATTCTTGCACAGCAATACCGATTGGTGCACCACCTCGCCAAATACCAATAATAAAGTCTGGACGAAAGCCGTCTTTATAAACTTGTGCCGCTACGCGGAATGAATCTTCAAGTAGCTGTTGAGCTGTGATGTAGCACTTATCTGACATAGTTAGAACCCCAGTGGTGAGTATAACATTTGAGTGAAGGCTCTTTAGCCAATAAATAAACACTCAAACAGGTATTGGCGCAGGATTTTACCGCAAATAAAAAAAAATTGCTTGTCTGTAAATAATAAATTAGGCACCAAAGGGTGCCTATTTAAAGTATTAAAAGCCTATTTTACGTATTATTAAGCTTTTTCTAACAATGTACGGGCAACTGTTCTCATGCCTTGAGTTGTTGCACCCGCAGCCCATTGACTGGTGCTGCCCATATTAAATGCAGCAGCTAAATCTATGTGTACCCAACCTTTACCATCGTTTGGTACAAAGCGTGATAAAAAGCCTGCCGCGTTTGATGCGCCGCCGTAACCGCCACCTTTTTGAGCACGGCTATTAGCCGTATCAGCGTATGGTGATGGGCAATTTTGCTGGTGCCATTTTTCAAGAGGTAATGGCCATGCTGCTTCCATTTCTTGAGACGCAAAATCTTCTACTTCACGAACTAGTTCTTTATCAAGTGCAAATAAAGCGTTGTACTCTTGGCCAACAGCAACAAGTGCAGCGCCCGTTAACGTAGCGGCATCAATAATTAATGGTGCACCCGTTTCGCCTGCAGCCATTAAGCCATCGGCAAGTACTAATCGTCCTTCAGCATCGGTATTTACAATTTCAACAGTTGTACCGTTTTTGTAAGTTAAAATATCGCCTAACTTGTATGCATGACCAGAGATTAAGTTCTCTGCACAACATAAAAATAGTTTAATGCGTTTTTCTACACCACGATTAATAGCCAATGCTAAACCTGCGGTTACCGTTGCTGCACCGCCCATGTCGCACTTCATACCAAGCATACCTTCGCTTGACTTGATTGAATAACCACCAGAGTCAAATGTAATACCTTTACCTACAAGGGCTGCACTTACTGGTGCATTTTCATCGCCTGTAGGGTTGTAATCAAGCTCAAGTAATACAGGAGGGCGAACACTGCCACGGCCAACCGCATGAATACCAATCCACTGTTGCTCTAATAAGGCATCACCTTTAATGATTTGGTAACTTACGTGCTCAGGCGCTAATGATTGAATAAATTCAGCTGCTTTTTCAGCAAGGCTCTCTGGGTAAATGTCATCAGCTGTGCCGTTTACCATTTCACGTGCCCATGTAGCCGAGGCTTTTAAATGTGCAAGCTCTTTAATATCTGACTGTGCGTTATCTGTAAATTCAACACCATCTAATAACTTTGGTGTCACAAAGCCTTGGTAAAAAGCCCACTGGCTTTCGGTGCACCATGCGTCACCAGCTAATACAACGCTTTTTACGCCTTGGTTAGCAATAGTACGCGCTGCTTTTTGAACATTTTTTAATGTTTCTTGCTCAGATAAATGAACCGTTGCGCCTTGCTCGTTAAAAGACAACGTGGCGCTTTCGCCCCAATGGCTCGGTGCTGCGTGTTCGCTTAGTTGAACAACAAATTTTTCACTCATGTTAGAATATCCTTGCACTTAAATGTGCCAACGAGTTTACTATAGTGCGCACAAGTTCCCAACAGCTTGAGATAAATAACATAAACCTACGTACCAACTGCGTTTAGTATTGGAATATTTAATGAAATACAGCCCAGCCCTACAAAGCGCGACCCTATTAAAGCGCTACAAACGTTTTTTAGCCGACCTACAACTTAAAGATGGCAGCGAGTTTACCGCTCATTGTGCCAACACAGGCAAAATGACCGGCTGTGCAGAACCTGGCTTTAGCGCTTTTTATTCAACCAGCGACAACGCCAAGCGAAAATACCCACAATCATTAGAGCTGACCAAAAATAATTTATCGCAGCTTATTTGTGTAAATACAGCCATTGCTAATAAAGTGGTTGAAGAGGCTATAAACAACAATGTTATTACTGAGCTTAACGGCTATGAGCAGCTGCAAAGCGAAGTAAAGTACGGCAGTGAAAATAGCCGCATAGACTTTTTACTTACCGATAGCAGTAAAAGTGATTGCTACGTTGAAGTAAAATCGGTCACATTACTAAGTCAAAGTGACCCGCAAAGCGCTCAAGGCTATTTTCCGGATGCGCAAACGCTGCGTGGACAAAAACATATTCGCGAACTCATAGAAATGATCGGACAAGGCCACCGTGCAGTATTACTGTTCGCTGTATTGCACGAAGGTATAAATAAAGTGAGCGGTGCTGCACATATAGATGAAAAATATAACGCACTATTAAACCACGCTATTAGTAAAGGTGTTGAGGTTTTAGTTTATAAAGCAAGCATTAGCGCCAATGAAGTAATACTCAATGAGAAAATTGCATTTATAGCTAACTCGTAAAAATATGAGTCTATAATGCTTAAAATTAAAAATTTAACTTGTTTTTAAACTTTTTGC
Source organism: Pseudoalteromonas carrageenovora IAM 12662 (assembly GCF_900239935.1). Taxonomy (NCBI): domain Bacteria; kingdom Pseudomonadati; phylum Pseudomonadota; class Gammaproteobacteria; order Alteromonadales; family Pseudoalteromonadaceae; genus Pseudoalteromonas; species Pseudoalteromonas carrageenovora. The sequence goes on along the minus strand of NZ_LT965928.1, from coordinate 808,564 downwards.
CCATATTAATAGGCAAGTTTTAGAAAGCGAAAATGCGGCTATTAAAAGAACAATTAGCAAAAAATGTGCTTTTTAGCCGCAAAATATGGTTGAAGCTAATTCGATTAATCAAAAATAAATTTGCCTAGGGTATAAGATTCTGCTATTTATACCGCCGGCTAATGCTGAGGCATTAAATTAAGGATTTAGGAGAGAGTTATGCCAGACCAAAAAAGACATGGTTTATTGGCTCAGGCCGGTTTAGAACCATACCAAGAAAAGCCGGGCGAAGAGTATATGAATGAAGCACAACGTGCTCATTTTAAAGCGATTTTAGAAGCATGGCGCAACGATTTACGTAACGAAGTTGACCGCACAAAATCGCATATGCAAGACGAAGCTGCTAACTTTCCTGATCCAGTTGACCGCGCTGCGCAAGAAGAAGAGTTCTCTTTAGAACTAAGAACTCGTGACCGCGAACGTAAACTGATCAAAAAAATTGAAAAAACAATCAATTTAATTAAAGAAGACGATTTTGGCTTTTGTGAATCATGTGGCATCGAAATTGGCATTCGCCGCTTAGAAGCGCGCCCAACTGCTGATTTATGTGTAGATTGTAAAACACTTGCAGAAATCAAAGAAAAACAAGCTGGACGCGGTTAATTAACCAATATTAATTAACTATGTCTCCTACAGCCGTTACCACGCCTTTGCGTGACTATCGCGGTCGTTTTGCACCGTCTCCTTCTGGGCCATTACACTTTGGCTCACTTGTGGCGGCTGTGGGTAGCTTTCTTGATGCTAAAGCTAACCAAGGAAAGTGGTTAGTACGTATAGAAGACATAGATACTACACGCGTGGTCAAAAACGCCGACTCCGATATTTTACACACCTTACAAGCCTACGCCCTCAACTGGGATGAACCCGTTGTTTATCAAACGCAGCGCTTAGATTTATATCAAGATGTTACTCAAACACTTTTAAAACAAAATCTTATTTATGCATGTCGTTGTACGCGTAAACAAATAAAAGCCATTGGTGGCATTTATCAAGGGCATTGCAAGTCACTTAATCATGATAAAACTACAGGTGCACTACGCCTTACTCAGCAATACCCCACTACTCATTTTAGCGATTTAATACAAGGTGATATAAACGTAAATAAAGCCCTCGCCGTTGAAGATTACCTTATAAAGCGAAGTGATGGATTATTTGCATACCAGCTTGTTGTTGTTATCGATGATATTGACCAAGGTATAAATCGTATTGTTAGAGGCGCTGATTTAATTGAGCCAACAGCAAGGCAAATAAGTTTATTTAAACAACTTAACAGCCCTACTCCTGAGTTTGCCCATTTACCTTTAGCGGTTGCAGAACCTGGCTTTAAACTCTCTAAACAAAATTACGCACCAGCAATTAGTAAACAAAACCCAAAACCTGCTTTAATCAGTGCGTTTGAATTTTTAGGTTTGCCCATCAGCACCGATTTAATAGATTTAAATATTGAACAATTAATTGCGTGGGGAGTTAAAAACTTTAGCTTAAAGCAAGTACCTAAAGTGCCTGAAATACAAATTTCTCAACATCCTACTCACCAAGCAGTCCAATTTACGCATTTAAGCAAATAAAATAGCTAAAAACGGCTTAATTTCAACACATCAACTTAATTTTTAAACCCTGCTGGTATATGATAGCCGCCTAAATATATGCTAATTATGTTAAGCAGCCAGTAATACGTTTTAACGCCTATACTTGCTGCAGTTTTGATTGCAATACAGAGCCAATCAACACCTTCTGTAGGAGACAGATTATTATTTCCAAGCTTTTTCAATTTTGCAGGCAGATTATTGGCCCAAGTACCAATACTGAAAGTGCCGCTGTAAGTAGCGAACCGTTAGTGATCCCGCGTGGTGAACATGGTATTTCTCGCAAACAATTTAGCCCAAATGCAATCAAAGTATTATACCGCTTAAAAGACGGTGGTTACGATGCCTACCTAGTTGGTGGTTGTATTCGCGATATATTGTTAGGTCAACAGCCAAAAGATTTTGACGTAGTAACAAACGCAACGCCTGATCAGGTAAAAAAGCTTTTTAGAAACTGTCGCCTTATTGGCCGCCGCTTTCGTTTAGCGCACATTGTATTTGGTCGCGAAATTATTGAAGTAGCCACAATGCGCGGGCACCACGAAGCGCAAGAAGACAAAAACCAAATAAGCCAATCAAGTAATGAAGGGCAATTATTGCGCGACAACGTTTTTGGTAGTATTGAAGAAGACGCCGAGCGCCGTGACTTTTCAATCAACGCTTTGTATTACTCAATTAACGATTTTAGCATTCACGATTACGCTAACGGCTTAGCTGCAATTAAAGCAAAGCAAATTGAGCTAATTGGCGATCCTGAAACACGTTACCGTGAAGACCCTGTTCGTATGCTACGAGCGGTACGCTTCGCTACAAAACTTGATATGAGCATTGCACCTAATAGCGAAAAGCCAATTACTGCACTTGCCAGCTTACTTGATAACATTCCGCCTGCGCGTTTGTTTGAAGAAGTACTTAAACTGTTTTTAAACGGTAAAGCCGAAGCTAACTTTTTAATGTTACGTCAATACGGTTTATTTAAATCGCTATTTCCTGAACTTGATAAAATTTTAGATAAAAATCCAAGCAGTCTTGAAACTGCATTTATTCAGCAAATGTTTCAAAACACCGATAAACGCATAAATGCTGACAAAAAAGTAACACCCGCTTTTGTATTTGCCGCCTTACTATGGTTTCCGCTACTTGAACGTACTAAAAAGATTCAAAACCAAGAGCAACTTTCTGAATACGACGCTTTTGCACAAGCAATGAATAAAGTACTTAGCGATAATTCACAGCATATTGCTGTACCAAAACGCTTTACCTTAGGTGCTCGCGACATTTGGCATATTCAGCATCGTTTAGATAAACGAGCAGGTCAACGTGCTTACAGGCTAACGCAACAGCCTCGCTTTAAAGCAGCTTACGACTTTTTATTATTACGCGTAGATGCAGGCGAAACACAACATAACGAATTAGCGCAGTGGTGGACTCAATACTTAAGCCAAGATATTAACGGTCAAAAAGAGATGGTGAAAAACTTAGGTCATCAAGGTGGACCTAAGCCACGTAAACGCCCTCGTCGCCGTAATACAAAAAAGCCAACTGAGTAAAACATGCAGCGTGTTTATTTGGGTTTAGGAGCCAACCTAAACTCACCAAAAGAGCAGCTTGATAACGCAGTAACAGCGCTTAAAAAGCTGCCTAATTGCGAATTTATAAGCGTATCGCATTACTATGCAAGTAAACCTATGGGCCCGCAAGATCAGCCCGATTACGTTAACGCAGTAGCCTGTATAAAAACATCCCTTGAGCCAGAGCAATTACTTGATTTCACTCAAGCAATTGAACTTGAGCACGGCCGTGTTAGAAAGGCCGAACGTTGGGGGCCGCGCACGCTAGACATAGACACGCTACTTTTTGGCCAGCAGATTATTAATACGACCCGTTTAACTGTGCCACATTATGGTTTATGCGAACGTGAGTTTGTAGTTTATCCGTTACTAGAACTTGCACCCGAACTTATTTTACCAAGCGGTATTGCATTAAAAACCATTGCAAATGGTTTACCGCTCAACGACCTACAGCAATTACCTCTGTAATTAACCAAGGCTTTAGCCTGCGAGGAATATTATGTCTAAAATAACCGTTTCTACTTTAAATAAAATGAAAGCAGAAAATAACAAAATCACTGCGCTAACGGCCTACGATGCCAGCTTTGCTAAGTTATTTCATGATAACGGCGTAGAAGTTATTTTAGTGGGTGATTCTTTAGGTATGGTACTTCAAGGTGGCGACGACACGCTTGGTGTAACTAATCAAGATATCGCCTATCACACACGTTGTGTACGCGCAGGTAGCCGTGAGCTATTTGTTATTGCCGATTTACCATTTATGACCTATTCAAGTGTAAGTGACACCTGTAAAAATGCTGCAGAGCTAATGCGTGCTGGCGCTAATATGGTAAAGCTTGAAGGTGGCGAATGGCTATACGACAGCATTAAAACACTAACTCAGCAAGGTATTCCGGTATGTGGTCATTTAGGACTTACACCTCAATCAGTGCATGTATTTGGTGGTTTTAAAATTCAAGGCCGTGAAGACGACAAAGCACAAAAAATGATTGATGATGCAAAAGCACTTGAAGCAGCAGGCGCGCAATTATTAGTACTAGAATGTATTCCAAGTGCCCTTGCTGAACGTATTACTGATGCGATTAACATACCTACTATTGGTATTGGCGCAGGAAGTTTAACCGATGGTCAAATATTAGTAATGCACGACCTTGTGGGTATTTCAGCAGGTTACATACCTAAATTTTCTAAAAACTTTTTGCTCGAAACAGGCAACATGCCACAAGCCGTTCAAAAATATTGTACAGACGTTAAAAGTGGCGCGTTCCCAAGCGCCGAACACGAGTTTAAATAATGCAGTCAATTACAGAAATCAAATCATTACGTAGTCAAATTAAAGCATGGCGCCAAGCAGGTCTTAGCGTGGCATTAGTGCCAACCATGGGTAACTTACACCGAGGCCATTTTTCACTTGTTGAAAAAGCAAAAACATTGGCCGATAAGGTAGTCGTAAGCATTTTTGTAAACCCAATGCAATTTGGCGCAAATGAAGATTTAGATAACTACCCGCGTACACTCAATGAAGATAAACAAGGTCTTGCCGACCTTGAAACCGATATTGTATTTACCCCAAGCGTAGACACCATTTACCCTAACGGTTTAGGTGCACAGAGCTTTGTTGATGTACCCGATATATCTATGGGTTATTGCGGCGGCTCACGCCCTGGTCACTTTAGAGGAGTCGCAACTGTTGTTACTAAGCTATTTAACTTAGTACAGCCAGATTATGCCTGCTTTGGTGAAAAAGACTTCCAGCAGCTGCAAGTTATTAAAACCATGACCCGCGACTTATCAATACCAGTTGAAGTTATTGGCGTACCTACGATGCGAGAAGTCTCAGGCCTTGCCATGAGCTCGCGTAACGGATACCTATCGGCCGATCAAAAAGCGACTGCTACAGTACTTTTTAAAACCTTAAACGAATGTGCAGAGCAAATTAAAAGCGGTAATAAAGACTTTATTGCACTGAGTAATAGCGCTAAGCAAAACTTAGAAGCGGCAGGTTTAAAACCTGACTATTTTGAGATAGCTCAACGAGATACATTAAAAGCTGCTACACTCGAAGATACACAATTTGTTATTTTAGCCGCAGCCTTTTTAGGCAGTGTTAGATTAATAGACAACTTACAAGTTGTTATTTAATACCCATTCGCTAATTAAGTAATCTATTTTGAGGGTGGAAAGCCTGTTGATAGCTAGGAAAAAACTCGTTATTGAGTTGTTCTCGGCAATTACTCCTGTATTGCTCTACCTTCTGCATCTATGCAGTCGTAAATGAGGGTTTTTAATGCAGGTAGCGACACGTTTAGCCCCAAAATGATTAAGTATTATCGCGGATTGGTATAACACTTTAGCGAGCGACTTTAAGGATAAGATAAGCATGCAAACTTTACTAAAATCAAGCGTAGTTGCCCTTACTTTTGTACTATTAGCAGGTTGTCAAAACCAAGTTGAAAACCCTGAAATGAACCAGTGTGCTCAACAAAACTACCAGTGCGAAACCAGCTGTGAACAACAAACAACTGCTGAAAGTTTAAAAAAACAAGTATGCTCGGGTAAATGTGTAGAAAGCTATAACCAGTGTAAAGTACAGGCCGAAAAGTTAGGTAATATATAATTTAGCTTTAGATTATAGATACAAAAAAACCGCTCATTGAGCGGTTTTTTATTAACTTAGATTTATATTATAAACCAAGCTTTTTAAGTTCAACTTCTACTAACTTAGCAGATAGTGGTACGTAACCATCTTTTTCAACGATTTTTTGACCGTCTTTAGAAAGTACCATTCTCAAGAACTCTGCTTCAATTGGCGAAAGTGGCTTGTTAGGGTGCTTATTTACGTAAAGGTATAAAAAGCGAGACAGTGGGTATTTACCTTGCGCAACGTTTTCAAGTGTTGCATCTACAAAGTTAGTGCCTTTTTTAGCTAGTGGCACAGTACGTACACCTGACGTTTTGTAACCAATACCTGAGTAACCAATAGCATTTAATGATGAAGAGATTGACTGCACTACAGATGCAGAACCTGGTTGCTCGTTTACGTTGTTACGGAAATCACCTTTACATAGTGCTTTCTTTTTAAAGTAACCGTACGTACCAGATACTGAGTTACGTCCATATAATTGAATGTCTTTTGCAGCCCAGTCGCCAGTTAAACCAACATCACTCCAACGGTTAACTTGCTCAGATGCACCACACTTACGAGTAGAAGAAAAAACAGCATCTACTTGGTCAATACGAAGACCTTCAATTGGGTTATCTTTGTGTACAAATACCGCTAGTGCATCAATTGCTACACGTACTTCAGTTGGTTTGTAACCGTAACGCTTTTCGAACGCTTCGATCTCTTTAGATTTCATTTTACGGCTCATAGGTCCCATATTTGAGGTACCTTCGGTAAGCGCCGGTGGAGCAGTTGAAGAACCTGCCGCCTGAATTTGAATGTTTACATTTGGGTAAATACGTTTGTACTCTTCAGCCCAAAAAGTCATCATGTTGGCTAACGTATCAGAACCTACAGATGAAAAGTTACCTGAAACACCGTTAATTTTTTGATATTCAGGAATTGCTTTATCAAGTGCAACAGCCTGCGCAGATACTAAAGTTGTAACAGCCACACCCATTGCGGCAACTAAATTTTTAAATTTCATGTGGGGTTCTCCGATTTGTTCGTCCCATTTCCTAACTGCCGTCTACTCTAAAGTGAGTAGATGACAGTTACATTACCCTTAAATGACACTTTTATGACTTTGATTTTTTACGCTTGTGGAACTATCTTATCTATTGAAAATTCAAAAGAAAAACACGATCCTTTACCCACCACGCTACTAATATTTAATTGGCTGTCATGCCTTGTAAGCACATGTTTTGTGATCGCAAGCCCTAAACCTGAGCCACCGGTTGTTCGGCTTCTGGCCTTATCTACGCGGTAAAAGCGCTCGGTCAAACGGTTTATATGCTCAGGCGCAATACCATCGCCATTATCATTTACGCTAAAACAGGCATGATTATTTTTACGCTGCCAAGTTACTTCAATTTTTCCACCGGGTTTAGTGTAATGAATTGCGTTAAATACTAAGTTAGAAAATGCGCTGCGTAGCTCATCCTCTGCCCCTTTAATATCTAAAGTGGTATCAATATTAAAAATTAGCTCGTGGCCTTTATCTTGGTTAATTGATTGCGCTTCGGTTTGAATATAGCCAAGTAGCTGAGGTACATTTACTACTTTATCGCTGTCTTGGCGACGAGCGCCTTCAATTCGCGATAGCGATAGAAGCTGATTAACTAAGCTATCCATGCGCTTACATTGCTCAAGCATGGTATTTTGCGCTTTATTCCACATAGCTGGCGGTGGCATCATATCGCCATCCATCATTTCTAGGTAGCCTGTCACTACCGTAAGCGGCGTGCGCAGCTCATGCGATACATTGGCAACAAAGTCTTTGCGCATTTGTTCAAGCTGTTTTAAACGCGTTACATCACGCACAACAACCATAAGCTGAGTACTTGCATACGGCATTACCCTAAACTCAAGCACTTGCTCTATTGCATGACCATTATCAAGTTCAAGTGGCTCCTCAAACTCACCACGGTGCATATATTTTGCAAATTTAGGTTCGCGTATTAAGTTATCTAAGCGCTGACCATGATCTGTAGGCCACTGCAGACCTAATACCTTAAGTGCTAACTGATTACACCACACAATACTTAAATCGTTTTGAAGTACTATAACTGCGTCGGGCACCGCTTCAGCGCCATCACGAAATCGCCTAATTAAATCAGCAAGTTCGTTACGCTTTTTACGATTGCGATGTTGTAAATGATATATACCTTCAAAAACTTGCTCCCACGCGCCCTCACCTTCAGGCGGATTAAAGCTACGTTGATTTAAGAGCCAGTCACTTAAACGATAAAGTTGATGGTAGTGCCATACAAGAAGGGAAGTTGTGCCTAAAAATAAAAGCAAAAATGGTGCGCCAACTAGCACACCAATTAATAATAAGGGTAAAAAATAAATACACAGGCGCTTTGCTAACGCCTGCTTGTTAACAACTCGATACATACACTCACTTTACCTTAGAGTAGTACTTTACAAACAAGCAAAGCTGTAAGTACGTTATAATTTGCTTGAAAAACGGTAACCTGCGCCACGTACAGTTTGTACTAAACGGTCATGTCCAAGTGGTGCAATCGCTTTACGCAAGCGGCGAATATGCACATCAACAGTACGGTCTTCAACGTATACGTTAGTGCCCCAAACATGATCTAGCAGTTGTTCACGGCTATACACACGCTCTGGGTGGGTCATAAAAAAGTGTAATAATCTAAATTCGGTTGGGCCCATATCAAGTTCGCTTCCCTCAGAGGTTACACGATGCGAGATAGGATCTAAACGAAGACCATGAACTTCTATCGCTTCTTCTAATGACGTTGGTGAAACACGGCGAATAACCGCTTTAATACGTGCCATCAGTTCTTTAGGTGAAAACGGTTTAGTCACGTAATCATCTGCGCCAACTTCAAGGCCGCGAACTTTATCTTCTTCTTCGCCGCGAGCAGTAAGCATAATAATAGGAATTTGACGAGTATATTCACTTTGCTTAAACTTTTTAGCAATTTGAATACCGCTGCCTCCTGGCAACATCCAATCAAGTAAAACCATGTCTGGGTAAGGTTCTACCATTGCAGCAATGGCAGAGTCGTAATCTTCTGCTTCAATTGCCTGAAATCCATTTTGCTCTAAAACAAAAACCAACATCTCCCTAATAGGAGCTTCGTCATCTACGACTAGTACTTTACGTGACATTCCAAATTATCTCTTACGCTATCGAATTAGTTTTCATTATTATGACTAAGTATGACATTTTTATGAAAGTGTAACGTGTAAATTAAAATCGTGGTAAAAAAAACACAAATTAGTGACAAAAACCCTCATTAACGTCATATTTTTAAAAACATTTTAATTATTAATGTCGTTAAAAACATATTTTAAAGCGATTACAGTTTTATTTCATTGAGGATAAACAAAATCTTTTTGATGGGATCATCACTTTACTAACTTAGTTTACAAACTTTTGCTTTTGCCCAATATTAATGGATGCACGTAACCATTCGCTCAAAAATAGATCGGTTTTTTACTAAGAGCTAAGTAAAAGATCAGATTTTTACCAAGCAGATCGGTGTTGAGATCAGAGTTTTACTTAGTCAAAACGCTAAGTTACTGATTATTTGTATAAATAAAAAACGATCAGATTATTTATAATGCAAAAATGGCCTTAATATAAGCTGTGCTTAGTAAATTAATGATCCAAAAAATAGGTGCGTTAGTAAATGCGTGATCCCAAATAACCGGGTTAGTAATACAGTGATCTCAGCATAATAAAATTGATAGGCATTAAAAAAGCCAGCAACTAAGTTACTGGCTTTTGAAAAAATCGCTTATAAGAGCGTATTATCTAATTTTTGGGTCTAGTTCGCCGCTTAAGTATTTAAGGTGCATTTCATCGAGTGAAATTGGCTTAATTTTACTTGCCTGCCCTGCTGTGCCAAACGAGTTATAACGCGCTACACAAATCTCTGTCATCGCTTTTGTAGCTTCTGCTAAGTATTTACGCGGGTCAAAGTTAGATGGGTTAAGCGCCATATGGCGGCGAATAGCACCGGTAGAGGCTAAACGTAAATCTGTATCTATATTTACCTTGCGAACGCCAAACTTAATACCTTCTACAATTTGCTCTACTGGTACACCGTAAGTTTCAGGAATTTCGCCACCGTATTGATTTATGATCTCTAACCACTCTTGTGGTACAGACGACGATCCATGCATTACTAAATGCGTATCAGGAATACGTGCGTGGATCTCTTTAATACGATCAATTGCTAAAATATCATCCGTTGGCGGACGCGTAAATTTGTAAGCCCCGTGCGATGTACCACAAGCAATAGCCAGCGCATCAACATGAGTTTTATTTACAAAGTCTGCCGCTTCTTCAGGGTCGGTAAGCATTTGATCCGTAGTTAGTTTACCTTCTGCGCCTACACCATCTTCTTCGCCAGCTTCACCTGTTTCAAGTGAGCCAAGTACACCTAACTCGCCCTCAACCGATACGCCACACGCATGCGCCATCGCAACGGTTTCGCGTGTTACTTCTACATTGTATTCGTAGCTTGAAGGGGTTTTACCATCGCTCATTAATGAGCCATCCATCATTACAGATGAAAAACCTAGTTGAATTGAGCGTTGGCAAACACCGGGTGAGGTGCCGTGATCTTGGTGCATTACAACGGGTATATGTGGCCATTCTTCAACGGCTGCTAAAATCATGTGGCGGATAAATGGAGCACCAGCATAAGCACGTGCGCCTGCTGATCCTTGAACAATTACTGGGCTGTTTGTTTTATCAGCCGCTTCCATTATTGCGCGCATTTGCTCTTGGTTATTCACGTTAAAGGCTGGAACGCCGTAACCGTGTTCAGCTGCATGATCTAAAAGTTGTCGCATACTGATTAAAGCCATTGGGTATTCTCCAATTTATCGACAGCAGTCTCCTACCATCTAGTTTGAACGGATTTGTTAGTTTGGCGTTTAAATAACACCACGAAAAATCACTGCTTCGCAGCAAAGTTCCGTCAAAATTAATTATTAAATTAGGGTGAGAGGTATTTAATAATTAATTGTTGGCGAGGGTTTCCCCTCACCTTACACAGCTAAATAAATTTATTTAGCGCGCGACTCTAGCATTTCTACTGCTGGAAGTTTTTTGCCTTCTAAAAACTCTAAGAACGCACCACCACCGGTAGAAATGTAAGAAACTTTATCGGCAATGCCGTATTTATCAATTGCAGCTAAGGTATCACCGCCACCAGCAATTGAAAACGCTTTTGAATTTGCAATTGCTTGTGCAATAGCGCGCGTGCCATTACCAAACTGATCAAACTCAAATACGCCAACAGGGCCATTCCACACTACAGTACCTGCATTTGCTATAATTTTAGCAAGTTGGCTGGCTGTATCTGGGCCAATATCAAAAATCATATCGTCGCTTGTCACTTCGCTTACATCTTTAAGCGTAGCAACAGCTGAGTCTGAAAACTCATTACCTACTACAACATCGGTAGGAACCGGAATTTCGCCATCGTTTGCTTTAGCTGCTGCACATAAACGATTTGCTTCGTCCATTAAATCAGCCTCGTAAAGTGATTTACCAACCGGATGACCTGCAGCTGCAATAAAGGTATTAGCAATACCGCCGCCAGTTACTAGCTGGTCAACAATTTTAGAAAGAGAGTCTAAAACGGTTAATTTAGTTGATACTTTTGAACCACCCACAATAGCCACTAATGGGCGAGCTGGGTTATCAAGTGCTTTACCTAATGCTTCAAGTTCAGCCGATAATAGCGGACCTGCACAGGCTACATCTGCAAATAAGCCAACGCCATGCGTAGAGGCTTGTGCACGGTGAGCCGTACCAAATGCATCCATTACATACACATCACACAGTGCTGCAAGTTGTTTTGATAACGCTTCATCGTTTTTCTTCTCGCCTTTGTTAAAGCGTACGTTTTCAAACACAACAACTTCGTTATCAGCAACTTCAACGCCGTTTAGGTAATCTTTTTCAAGGCGCACTGTTTGCTCTAGGGCATCGTTTAGGTAATCAGCTACAGGTGCAAGCGAAAACTCTTCATCATATTCCCCTTCCGTAGGACGGCCAAGGTGTGACATAACCATTACTTTAGCGCCTTTCTCAAGCGCTAATTTAATAGTAGGTAGCGCAGCACGAATACGCGCATCTGACGTCACTTTACCTGCTTTCACTGGTACATTTAAATCTTCACGAATTAATACGCGTTTGCCGTTTAAATCTAAATCTGCCATTTTTATGACCGACATGAACATCTCCTTAGTTAACGATTCTTGAACCTGAAAAATATATTTAAAATTATTATAAAATACGTTTACTTAGCCATCATAGCACGAGCTGTATCGAGCATACGATTAGCAAAACCCCATTCATTATCACACCACACTAATAACTTTATCAGCCTTTTATGACTAACACGTGTTTGAGTGCCATCGATAATACAAGAATGCGGGTCGTGATTAAAATCAACCGATACCAATGGCTCTTCGGTGTAACTTAAAATGCCTTCTAAGCGGTCTTTCGCTTGTGCTTTAAGTGCATTATTTACTGTATTTAAATCAACATCAGCGTTAACCGTCACGCTTAAATCCATCGCCGTAACATTAATCGTTGGTACACGCACCGCTATCGCTTCAAAGCGGCCTTTAAATTTAGGCAATATGCGGTCTATACCACGGGCAAGCTTTGTATCGACCGGAATAATAGACTGACTCGCAGCGCGAGTACGGCGTAAATCATGATGATACGCATCAATTACTTGCTGATCGTTCATCGAAGCATGAATAGTAGTAATAGCGCCCGACTCAATACTAAACGCATCGTCTAATACTTTAATTACGGGTACCACACAATTTGTGGTACACGAGCCGTTAGATACAATAGTGTGCTCGCTTTTAAGCTCATCGTCGTTTATGCCATAAACAATTGTGGCATCTACGTCGTTATCAGCCGGATGCGAAAACAACACCTTTTTAGCGCCCGCAGTAATGTGTAGTTGTGCGTGTTCACGCGAATGATAAACACCAGTACATTCAAGAACTACATCTACATCAAGGGTTTGCCAAGGTAATTCTACTGGGTTTTCTTCACAAAAAAGTGCAATGGTATCGCCTGCAACACTAATGGTGTCTTCACCAAGTTTTACAGGAAAAGAAAAACGACCGTGGGATGTGTCGTATTTTAATAAATGAGCAATAGCTTCAGGGTCAGCAAGTTCGTTAATCGCAACAATTTTTATCTCGTCGCTCAAACCTGACTCGTACAACGCGCGGACAATATTTCGACCAATACGACCAAAACCATTAATTGCAAGTTTGATTGCCATGAAATATAAAATCCACTCTCTTTACGTGCAGATAAAGGCAATATGCCTTTTAGATGGCTGTATTGTAATCGACCTTGAACATTATTATAAGAGGGAGCGATTAGAAACTTTGAATTAACCCAAAAGTAGCTAAAGTGCAGGCTACTTTTGAGTAAGTACAACCTAAAGAGTTTAACTAAGTGCTTTCAATGCATTAATAATATCTTCTGGCTCTGAGCGTGTGCGGTAATCAACATCAACATAACGCCACGTTACCCTACCTTCGCTATTTAAAACAAAGGTTGCAGGGATAGGTAAAATGCTGCCATTGCCGTTATTAAGCGACTCTAAATCAAGGCCGCGGTCTACCCGCATATGCTCTAATAAAAATGTAGGGACTTTCCACGCTACGCCATAACTTGCTGCAACATCTGCATTTTGGTCACTCAGTACTACAAAATCCATGTTACTTATTTCGTTTTCGCTCATTGAGCCATCAGGCACTTGCGGGCTAATAGCCACCAACTGTGCGCCTAATGCATGAATTTCAGGTAAGCGTGATTGAAGCGCTTTTAGCTGCAAATTACAGTATGGACACCAACTACCACGATAAAAAGTAATAACCACGGGGCCTTTAGTAAGTAACTCGGTTAACTGCACCAATTGACCATGTTGATTTGGTAACTCAAAGTTTGGCGCGTTTTGGTTTAGAGCAAGTGCGTTAGCACCCTCTTGAAAAGATTTTGCTTGAGCAATACTCCCATCAACACCTTTCATAAAAGCAGGATTACCTTTTCGCCCTGCTGCTACTTTTGCCTCGGTTTGTGCTTTTAATGTGTTGCTTTCATCGCTCATAGTATGGCTACCTTCAAATTAATCAAAAACGTAAAGCCAGCTTACATTATGATAATGTATTTGGAATGAAAATTTTAACTTAATCATCTACTTCTAAATCAAACACCACATTTATAGATGATTTAAATGTAATAGTTTCATGCAGGTATCTACCTTGCTTAAATGGATTTCTAGTAACTTTAGAGCCGGTCACTACTATTCGCTCAAAACTATCTGCGCCATAACCATAACTTGAACGGTTAGAATTTGAATTAATACTGTAAATTTTTCCAAGTTCTGCCCCAAACGCTTTAGCAAGCTCGCTTCCTTTAACTATAGCGTTTTCTATTGCGCCTTGTGTTGCTTCAGCTTCTAACTGCGAAGATTTTGAAGACATAAGCTCAATATTCGTCACTTCATTAATTTTTACACTTAGTGCAAAATCGATAAAATCATTCACTTTTTCAATATTTCTTAATGTTACTTTAAGTGTTATTGTTGCTACATATCCTGCATTTATTGCTGTACCGCTCTCGACATTAAACATATCGTCATCATTATGAGTTAACAGGCTTGAAGCGGAAACATCAGTCTCCTTAACATCATACTTGCTTAAACCTTTAAGTAACAAATTCACTCGGTCATCCACATCACGTTTAGCATCAAGTGATTTGTCTTTAAAGCTTATTACTTCAAAAGATATTTGAGCCATATCAGGCACAGCCAATATCTCAGCTGATCCTTGCACTGCAATATGACGATTAGCAGGTAAGCTTGAATTAGCAAAAGCGATAATTGGGAATAAGGTTAAGAAAATAGTAGTGATGAGTTTCATAATTTGCCCTGAATAAGTGCCATGCTGAGTTATGCGTCCATACTAATAAATAGCAGCCAATCGTGTTTCAGCGAATGTTTAATTACTGTGTGTTTGATGCAGCTTTTGACTCTGGCTTAATCGATTTTTCTTGGTGTAGATTAGGTATTAATGCTGAAATATTTTCTTGTGAAATAATAAGTAACTTCTCTCGTTTATTATCATAAACAAATAAATTTCCAATTGTTGAGGCTACTATTTGAACATTTTGAATGTTGAGTTACTTTACTCTGAGTAATTGGATAATTTAATGATAAGTGATAACTCATTGTTTTTTCGTTTACTATATCTTTACTATGTAAATACGCCAATATAGTAGGGTATGTAGGTATTATAAGCGCTAAAAATAATACCGCTGTATAACTAGGTTTTAATAAATAGTACGGGTAACAAAAGCCATAATAAAGTCTTTTTAAAATGTTTGTTTTACTAGGGTCTGGTATGTGTCCTGAGCGCCAATTGAAATAAATAGCAGTTATAACGATGATCGCAGTATAAAGAGTAATAAGTAAAGGATTTGAAATCAGTGCCAGTAAAAAGTCACTTATTTCAATAAAGTTGAATACATCAACCGAAAAGTTATTAAGTAAAACGTAAAGATACACAACACCTGATAAACTACCCAGTAAGTAAAGAATAGTAAGAAACACACCAAAATTATTGTGAATGTACTTTTTAACTGCTTTAAGGTCATTGTTTAACTGGTTGTAATACTAACTGGCGGCTTCAATTACCATAAAAAATCCTTTTAAAATTCTTATCTTAACAAAATAAATAGTAAATGCTGTAGTTTTGTTAAATTATTGACCTCAACTGCAACTCTTTGCCACGGCTTATTTGATGGCACTGAGCTAGTAGTAATTCGGCGGTCGCTTGTGCATCGGTAAGCGCATGATGACAATGATAACTTGGTAACTCATAACGCGTACGACACGCACTTAGGGTTAAATCATCTTGTTTTATATCACACGAATGATTAATTAGTCGTTTTTGTTCTATATGGAGCGTGTCGAGGATGAGTTTGGGTTGAATATTAATATTTGCGCTTTTAAGCGCCACTTTTAAAAAGCCCCAATCAAGCATTGCATTATGAAACACTAAAATACAATCACTAAAGTGGCTGCTTAATTGCGCTAATATACTGGTAAGGCTTTGCCCTTTAGCTAAAGTATCGTCGTTAATTCCATGATATACAGGGCTTTGCTCTAGGCTTTTAACATCTTTATTAACTAAGTGTTTTGACTCACTCATTTTTATACATTGGTTATCTATTACAACCCACGCTACCGATACAATTTCGTGTTGTTTTGCATCAAGCCCTGTTAGCTCTAAATCAATAACTAAATAGCGCTGTGTTAACGCATTTTGACTTAATAAATTTCGCTTTTTAAAGTATTCGCTAAGCAATTTTTTCACCATGGTCTTTCCTAAAATACGCCTTATAAACTGCCACGAGCAAATTTAAACGCGGCGGCTTGCTGCGCTTGCTTAACTAAGTAAAAAGCTTCTTTTAACTGATGGCGCTCAAGCGAATTTAACTTATCAGGATTAATACAGTTACTTGGTAATCCCTCTTCATTTATCTGAGTACTTAAGCGCAGTTGAGTTAAGAATCGCCAGCAATCTTTTAAATTATATATATCCTTTTTACTGAGTAAGCTGTGCTTTAAAAGCGCATCTAATCGCTCTTGTGTATTAGCGCGCCTAATTCCAGCTTTAAGTGCGTATAACCTTGCTATGTCGTTAATAATAACCACACCACGTGTTTTTAAATCTATGTATTTATTATTTTGATCGGTTTTTTCGGTTTTAAACTTGTTAAATAGACCAATCGGTACGCTGTTACTGCTTATATCGGTTGCCATAGCGGCATAAAATAATTCATTGCGAGATATGCGAGTAAGCTGCTCACAAAAGCTGCTGTACAAGGCATTTGAGCCTTCAATAAAGCGCAAATCAAAAAATATTTTACAGTTAAGCATGGCGTTTGGCGTTGGGCTTTTTATCCATTTAAAAAAGCGCTCACACCAGTCACTTATACTCATTCGGCATAAATCGCTGCTGGCCATAATATTTCCAGGGCAACGTCTAATTCCGCACTCTACTAACTGTTCACATACAAACTCCCCCATATGTTTAAAGTAAGCGTGTTGTTCATCACTTAAATCATCAGGCAGTAGTAAACCGTTGTCTTGGTCTGAGTGCAGGGTTTGCTCTTCTCGCGCTTGCGAGCCAAAACAAATAAAGCTAAAACTGGTGGGCGCTGCACCATTATCTTCTTGAAATAAATGAATAAGGCGCGATGTTAGTGCATCGGTTAAACCGCTTAATAATTTACCAATTAGTGATATATCATCAATGTTGTATGAAAAACTACGTAGGAGCTCAGGAATTTCTTTTGCGTAGCGTTTTAAGTCAGTAATGGTATGCGCTTTATAAATGCGGCCAATGAGTTGTACTGGATCGCTTTTTTGCTGGCGTAGTAAATCGGTGCTAGTAAGCATACCCAACGGTTTATGGTTTTCATCAAGTACAGGTAAGTGGTGAATATTATATTTAAGCATTAAATGCAGCGCAGAAAACACGCGGTTATTTTCAAAAATAAACTTGGGTTTAGCGGTCATTATGCTGCTAACAGCTTCTTTTGGGTCTACTTCGTCGGCAAGTACCCTGTTACGTAAATCACGGTCAGTAACTACACCTACTAAATGGGCATGTTCGGTGATCATAATTGAAGACACGCCATGCTCTTTCATTTTTTTAGCACTTTGCCTAATGCTCGCATCGGGCGCTAAAGTTATCGCTTTGCGGGTCATAAGCTCAGATATTTTACGCTCAGACCAGCTATCGTTTTTACTTTTATAATGTGATGAGAGTAAACGGTTTGCGTGCGCCCTTACAAAATATTGCTCAAACGGTTTGTATTCACGGCGTAAAAAATCAAAGTGCTCTTGGCTGAGCATATACACTATGCCCTCTTTTTGAACCGCTAACCTATTTTGTATTGCTTCTCCGGTTAAAAGCGAGGGGTAACCAAAATAATCACCTTGCGCTAAACGCGTTACTACGTCGCCTTTGGCATCAACCAAGTCGTACAAACCTGAGCGAATTAAAAAGAGCTTTGGACTTTCGCTTTGCAGCCATTGTGCTTGGTTTTCGCGTGTTAGGTAAACACAATCTAAATGGCTTACAAAGTATTCGCATGCACTTGTTTGCAACATACTAAAAGGCGCTTGCATACACACATACTGGGCTACTTCTTGTTGTTCTACACTCATTGTTGCACTCATTAAAAAGTATACACTGCACCAATGTACTCATTATTTATACAAATAAAAAGCCCGACTAAAGTCGGGCTTTTGGTGCTTTATAAATAAGTAGGCTTAGTGAGCATGTGCTCCAGCCGACCCTTTAGGATTACGAATACCTTCTACCATTTCTTGAATTTCAACAGGTGTAGGCTGAGTAAACTTAAGTACAGTCGCTGCAACTACAAAGTTAATAATCATACCAACTAGGCCTATGCCTTCTGGAGAAATACCTAAGAACCAATTTTCAGGACTATTTAGCTCAGGGCTTACAAACTTAAAGAAGATAATATACGCAGCGGTAAAGCCAATACCCGTTACCATGCCGGCAATTGCACCTTCTCTGTTCATTGTTTTAGAGAATATACCCATGATAATTGCTGGGAAGAAACTCGCTGCCGCTAAACCAAAGGCAAACGCGACCACCGATGCTACAAATCCTGGCGGATTAATACCAAAGTAAGCGGATATAACAATAGCAACCATCGCAGCTAATCGAGCGGCCAGTAGCTCTTGCTTATCGCTAATATCGGGTTTAAGGGTTCGCTTGAGTAAATCGTGCGAAACAGAGGTCGAAATAACCAGCAGTAAACCTGCGGTAGTAGATAGTGCTGCTGCAATCCCCCCTGCGGCTACTAAGGCAATTACCCATGCTGGTAAGTTGGCAATTTCAGGGTTAGCAAGAACCATAATATCGCGGTCTACTTTTACTTCGTTTGCGCTATTTGGATCTTCAATTTTACCCGCTGTGTAGAACATTTTGCCATCACCGTTTTTATCATCAAAGGTAATAAGGCCTGTGCGTTCCCAGTTTTTAATCCACGCAGGTGCTTCTGCGTACTCTGTACCACTGCCGTCTTTACCGTTAATGGTATCAATCATGTTTACACGAGCAAATGAGGCAACCGCTGGTGCTGTGGTATAGACAATAGCAATAAATACCAGTGTCCACGCAGCTGAAATACGTGTGTCTTTAACACGAGGTACAGTGAAAAAGCGAACAATTACATGTGGTAAACCAGCAGTACCCACCATTAACGCACCTGTAATGGCAAATACGTCAATCATGCTCTTAGAGCCTTCGGTGTATTGGGCAAAGCCAAGCTCTGCACTTAAACCGTCTAACTTATCGAGTACATAAACGCCGTCGGTGCCAATAAGTGTGGCGCCAAAACCTGTTTGTGGGAAGAAGTGGCCTGTCATCATCATTGAGATAAAAATAGCAGGAACAAGGTATGCAAATACAAGCACACAGTACTGTGCTACTTGCGTGTAGGTAATGCCTTTCATGCCGCCAAGTACTGCATAAAAGAATACAATCACCATACCAATGTATACACCGGTTTCAATTTCTACTTCTAAAAAGCGAGAAAATACCACGCCTACGCCGCGCATTTGCCCTGCAATGTAAGTAAAACAAATAAATATGGCACACAAAATAGCAACAACACGCGCTGTTTGTGAATAGTAACGATCGCCAATAAAATCAGGTACCGTGAATTTGCCGAATTTACGTAAGTAAGGCGCTAAACACATAGCGAGTAATACATAACCGCCGGTCCACCCCATTAAGTAAACGCCGCCATCATACCCTGCGAACGAAATAATACCCGCCATTGAAATAAACGACGCGGCGCTCATCCAATCTGCAGCTGTTGCCATGCCATTAGCAAGTGGTGGTACGCCGCCGCCCGCTACGTAAAATTCTTTAGTTGAGCCCGCTCGAGCCCAAATTGCGATGCCGATATAAAGCGCAAAGCTTAAACCAACAATTATAAATGTGAGTGTTTGAACATCCATTGCTTAGCTCCTATTCGTCTACGCTGTATTTTTTATCTAACGTATTCATTTTGAAAACGTACACAAAAATCAAAGCAACAAAGGTGTAAATCGCGCCTTGCTGGGAGAACCAGAAGCCAAGTTTAAACCCAAAAAAACGTACTTCATTAAGTACATCTACCAGTAATATGCCAAAGCCAAACGAGACCACAAACCACACTGCTAGTAATTTAAACAGTAGTGAAATGTTTTCTGCCCAATAAGCTTTTGCTTGTTCTTCATCTTTAAAAGCCATTTTTATTTTCCCCTTTAAGCATCGCAGTATCGCGATGGGTGGTTTTTTATCTTCGCTAATCAATTTAGCAACGCAGCTTAAATATTGAATTGAGACCATAGTCGTAACAGCTTGTTAACGTTTACGTAAACTGTAAATACACATTTTATAAATAAACATTAAAATCATATTTTTCATGAAGTTAAGCTACTATCAGAGTGTCAGTAAAGTGCAGTAACTCTAAATTGGTCAATAATGCGACATTAGTCTAATAAAAATACTAAATATAAATTTACTTAATATATTCAATAGATTATAAAAATAAGCGCGTTTTAAAGTAAAAATCTGCACGCACACTTATTACCAGTTCTGGTATTGTGTTAATGCTCTCAAGGTTGAGGGAAATGTTTTACTAATAAGGTTAATAACAACATGACTGCCGTACTCATTATTGTTGCTTTAGGTTATATAGGTGTGCTGTTTTGGCTTGCCAACTGGGGCGATAAAACAACACCATTGGCAAAGCGTATAAGCCATCACCCTTTTGTATATTCTTTATCTTTAGGTATTTATTGTACATCGTGGACCTACTATGGCTCTGTAGGTACAGCAGCCACCAGCAGCTGGAGTTATTTACCCATATTATTAGGCCCTGCACTGTTGTTTTTTTTCGGCCAAGGGTTTTTACGCAAACTGGTGTTAGTAAGTAAAAAGCAAAACATAACCACCATTGCCGACTTTATTTCTGCGCGTTATGGCAAGCGCCAAACCACTGCAATTATGGTAACTTTAATCGCATTATTAGCGACTATTCCTTATATTGCGCTGCAATTAAAAGCCCTTAGTACCAGCTTTTTACTGCTGCAAAGTAGTAATAAAATATCGGGCGATATGCTCGCGCTTTCGGCCACATTAATTATGGCAATGTTTGCAATATTTTTTGGTACGCGCAAAGTGGATGTAACAGAGTACCGCTCTGGTTTAATGCTTGCTGTAGCATTTGAGTCGATGATAAAACTTATTGCACTTGTTGCAGTAGCAGGGCTTGCTGTTTACACCCTTTTTAATATGCCTGTCGCAACCTCGAATAAAGTAAGCGAGTCTATTTGGCAGCACTGGGCCGATTTTAACTTTTTTAGTTTTAACTTTATTGGCCAATCGCTCATGGCTGCTGCGGCAATTATATGTTTACCGCGTCAATTTCATGTAACCGTGGTCGACAACCAAGACAAGCGCCATTTATTTACTGCACGCTGGGCGTTTCCGCTTTATTTACTGCTTACCGCCGCGATGATTTTACCCATTGCCACCGCTGCTATTCATCCCGATATTGGCTCAGGTTTCTCCCCCGACAGCTTTGTATTAGCACTTCCGTTAATTCATGACCAAGCATTTTTAACCACCTTTGTATTTATAGGCGGGTTGAGCGCTGCAACCGCAATGATAGTCGTTGCAACACTTACGCTAAGTACTATGATCTCAAACGATGTAGTATTACCCCTAATGCTACGTCGTAAATTTAAACGTAATTTAATTACCAGTAGCTATAAATCGCGCATATTACTTGTTAGGCGTTTTACTATTGCTGGCATATTAATTTTGGCCTATTTTTATCAGCAATGGTTTGGCCACAGTAGTGCGCTGGCCAGTATGGGCTTAGTTGCATTTTCGTTGGTTACACAATTATTACCCTCAATAGTCGGTGGTTTATATTGGCGAAAAGGCCATGCTTATGGCGTATATGCAGGCTTAGTGGCGGGCTTTATTTGTTGGATATTATTTTTAATGATGCCAATACTTGATGCTGGCGCAGTGATTGATAGCGAGCTGCAACAAACGCTTATTACTCGAGGTACTTTAATTGCGCTGTTTGCCAATATTGGTTGTTACATTAGCTTTTCGTTAGGAGCAGAGGAGCGCTTAATTGATAAAATTCAAGCAGCTGCATTTGTTAATCCTAAAGATCAGGCTATTTTATCTCGCCGCTTAAACAAAAACGTTAAAGCCACGGTTTACGATTTTAAAATACTTTTGCAAACCTTTTTAGGTATTCAGCGCAGCCAGCAAGTTTTAGCTCATTATGCGCTAGCGCATCATTTAAATGACAACAGCGGACACCCTGAGCCTGAATTTATAGCTTACTGCGAGCGCGCACTAACCGGTGTATTAGGTGCATCTTCTGCTCAAGCACTTATTCATACAGTGTCATCGGGTAAACGCATGGCCTTTGAAGAAGTAGTCAACTTTTTTGACGAAACCACACAAGCCCTTCAATTTAACCAAAATTTATTGTATACCTCGCTCGAAAATTTAAGCCACGGTATTTCGGTTGTCGATAAAGATCTAAACCTAGTTGCATGGAATAAACGCTACGGCGAAATGTTTGGCTACCCCGAGGGCTTTTTAGAAGTAGGCCAACCCATACAAGACATTATTAGATACAACGCAGAGCGCGGTGAATGTGGCCCCGGCGAAATAGACCGCCAAGTAGAAAAACGTGTTCAACATTTAAAAAATGGCAGCTCTCATCACTTTATACGCCATCGCCGCAATGGCCAAGTATACGAAATGATTGGTAACCCACTACCTGATGGCGGCTTTGTAACGAGCTTTTCGGATATTACTAATCACATTAGTACGCAAAATGCCCTTGAAGAAATAAACATGGATCTTGAAAACCGCATAGAAGCGCGAACACAAGAAGTACAAACCATTAATAAAGACTTACAAGCACAAATAGATAGCCGCGTACAAACAGAGCAAGCACTTACTTTA
This sequence comes from Pseudoalteromonas carrageenovora IAM 12662, assembly GCF_900239935.1. Taxonomy (NCBI): domain Bacteria; kingdom Pseudomonadati; phylum Pseudomonadota; class Gammaproteobacteria; order Alteromonadales; family Pseudoalteromonadaceae; genus Pseudoalteromonas; species Pseudoalteromonas carrageenovora. Next base: position 785,576 of record NZ_LT965928.1, on the reverse strand, counting down.
GCCAAGCGCGAAGCAGAGCAGGCCAACGACAGTAAAACGCGGTTTTTAACGCTCGCGAGCCACGATATTTTGCAGCCACTTAATGCAGCACGATTATACCTTGCCGCTATTGATGAAAAACAGCTCGATAAAACTAATCAAAATAGCTTTGATAAGCTTGGCGATAGCCTAGATTCTACGGTGCATTTAATGTCGGCATTATTAGAAATTGCCAAGCTAGAACAAGGCGCCATGACCCCTACCCCACGCCATTTTTCTATTGATGATATTTTAGCGCCACTGCAAAGTGAGTACGCTATTTTATCAAGCGATAAAGGCCTTAAACTTAGCGTGCGCTCAAATCAGCAAATAGTGCACAGCGATATAACCTATCTACGTCGTATTATTCAAAACTTAGTATCGAACGCTGTTAAATATACCGACAAAGGCCGAGTACTTATTGCCTGTAGAAACCGTAAACACAATTTACGAATAGAAGTATGGGATACAGGCCCTGGTATTAGCGAAGTAGAACAAGCTAAAATATTTAACGACTTTTACCGCATAGAAGCCGGTGACAACAAAGGTGTAGGCCTCGGGCTTGGCGTTGTAAAACGTATGGCCGATTTATTAAGCTTAGAACTTGATGTGCACTCAGAGCCAGGTAAAGGCAGCCGCTTTAGTATTGAAGTACCCTACGGCGATGGGCAATTTGTACAACAAAAACCAGCCGCTAGCAGCTTAATAGAAAACCGCGCGGCTATTAATATAGTGGCTGTTGACGACGACCCAGAAAATCTAGCAGCTATGGCCAGCTTACTTAAAAAGTGGCAAGCCAATTACACCTTATTTGACGATGTCGACAAGGTGCTTGAGCATGCAAAACAAAATAAAGCGCCAGATGTAATTTTAATGGATTATCAATTAGGCAATGAGTGCGATGGCATCACTTTAATTAAAACGCTCAGAGAGATATGGCAAGGCGATATTCCGGCTATTTTAATTACCGCAGTGCGCGACACCGAGCTAAAACAAGAAACCAAAGCAGCTAATATTCATTATTTAAGCAAACCCATTAAGCCTGGTAAGCTAAAAGCACTGCTTAATCACAGTACTTAATTTTATTAGTTATACCAATCCGCATAATTAAGTGATCTATTTTGAGGGCGGATAAACGTGTTGATAGCAAGGCAAAAAATTCGCTATTTAGTTGTTCTAAATGAGAATTTTTTAACGCAGATAGCGACACGTTTAGCCCCTGAAAATGATTAAGTATTATTGCGGATTGGTATTACTTAGCTTTTGCTAAGCTAAGTAAGCAAAAAGCCCAGTATATTTACTGGGCTTTGCTTTATAAAATATCAGTATTATATAACTTTTGAGCGGCTTCTAAGCTTTTGAAATAACCAACTTAAACCCACCAATGAGAGCCCTAAGCCAATAAACGAAAGCGCTTTTAACAGCCCCGTTAAATTAGCCATATCAATTAAAAACACTTTTACAATAACCGCAGCGAGTAACCCTAAGCCTATTTTTTGAATGAGTAACTGGTTTTTAAGGTGCCCTAATATAACTGTACCGGCGCCTAGTATTAGCCAAATAATAGAATAGCTATACAGCTCTGCGTTACTTGCCCCTTTTGATAGGTAAATATAAGGCCCTTGCCAGTATTGGCGAATAAAACTGTTAATAGCGATTAAGCCAAGTAAACCTGCAACTCCAAGTACAAACGGCGCTACCTTAGCGTTTATTGGTTTAATAAGTGAATATAACCAAATCGTTAAGCCTGCAGGTACTAACCAAAGCAAAAATAGCCAGTTAAATACAGGGAGCTCGCCAATATAAATAGAGCTTAATAACGGGTTGTCATCGAGTAGTGTTTTAACTGAAATAAAGCCAGCTCCGCCAGCTAATACCCCCCCTGCAATTTGATAAAGCTTAGTTAAGCTCCCTGCTATACGTGCGCGATGTAAATAAACGCAGCCCAGAGCAAGCCAGTTACATGTAAGCAATATTTGCTCATAAAAACTAAGCGAGTCAAACTGTGGATAATGCCCAACAAGCTGATAACTTGTTTCTGTAGTAATAAATAGCGCTAAACAATGAAGAGCGGCCCCTTCTAACCATACTTTTAATTGCGATGATTTATAGCATTTAGCCGCAGCAAAAAATAATGCAGTACACAGCGGATAAACAATAATGCTCCAGTGCAAGCCAAATAATGTGAGAGCGTCGTAACTTGGTGTCCATGGCGCAAGCGTTAAGCGCAGTAATAAAGCAGCCACTAACGCTTTAATTGGCCAATGCGGCATAGGCACATTAAAACGTTTTATAAGCACACTAATTAACAGCACTTGAATAGCTAATGCAATGGTTAAACCGCTGTCGCTTAATAGCATGGTGATTGCTAAAGTAATATTAGCATTTGCCCCTACCCAATAGGTAAAGCGTTGAAATAGCGTTGTATTATGCTGCGCACATTTAATTAAAATAGCCGCTACAACAAATAATACAAAAGCCCAAAGAGGATAAGCAGTACTTAATGCGCTATTTGGAATAAGCGAATATAACGTACCTATCATCACAAAAACGCTAAACGCTGCACTAATATGAAACGCTAAACGTTTAATATATTTTTTACCAAAATAAAGCCCGTACGCCATAAAGCCAAAACCAAGCAATAAACCTAAGCCGTATTCGCTTTTAAATATAAATAATCCATCATCAAAAAAAGCTGATAAAGAATTCATTTGCTCTGCGCTTATAATCATTAAAATAGCGATAACCAGCGATAGCCCTTGCCATAAATCCCAGCGACTATTTTTAAGTACTAACAATAATAACAATCCAATGCTCAACACACCGATAGCTTGCCACTGTAAAGTGTAATAACTAATCGACATGGTAAAAATTAACGGGACTATAAAGGCGAGTAATAAGAGGTGATCGGGTAATACTTTTACAAGGCGCTTTAAAGAGTGCGGGCGATGTTCAATGCTTTTTAATTTTAAGCCTAAACGCGGCAAAGCAATCAAGCCAACAATACTAAGTAATGCAAAGGTTGCAAATAACCATGGTGTATTGCTTTTTAACTGTGTAATTAAAAATCCGACTAAATACCAGCCTATGTGCCCTGCCCATAATAAGTACCAAAGCCAAGCGCGCTGTACTTTTTGTGCAACCAATGATGCCGACAAACTAACAAAGCCCACATACATAAATAACGCTAATAAATTATTACTGCCGGTATTAACCCAAATAGGCACACTGTATGCGCCAATTATACCCAGTACAGCTAGCAAAGGTCCTAGCTTAAGCGCCATAGCACTGGCACTTATAGCAATGATTGCAAGTACAATAAATGCAGCTGTTGGGCTTATCATGCTGTAGGAGCTATAAGCTAAAAGTGTTAATGCAAAGCATGTAATAAAACCGCCGCTGGCAAGCGCTGCCGGTATATAGTTATTAAAGCCTTCAAAAATAATACGTTTGTAATGTAAGTAACTTGCCACTGCAATTAAGCTCAGCCCAAATACGCCACCTAAACTAAGCCTCGTTAGGGGTGATAAAAGCCCGGCTTCTAAACTGTACTTAGCTAAAAATATACCGCCGAAAGCAAGCGCTATTGCGCCTATCCAGGTCATCCAGTTTTGCTCAAACCCAGTGCGTAATTTTTCAAACAATGTGGTAATAAATGAAGGCGTGGCTGGTTTAGCTTTTTTAGGCGCTGCCGGCTTTTGTTTTACCGCGCCAATGGGTGCACTTTGGATAGCTAAAGTTGGCTCAGTGTTTATAGCCATGGCCTGAGGTTCAGGATCAGGGTCTTTTACTTCACCCTGCACATTATTAAATGGCACTACTTTAGAGGCTTGTAATTTCGTTACTTTAGCTCTCAATACTGCAATTTCTTGCTTTAATCCGTTTAATTGTATTAATGCAATTAACCCACACAAAGCCCCTGCAGCAATAACTAGCATTGCTATAACTGCTAACCCAACTAAATCATCCATGGCATGCTCTTATTATTTATTATGCTATGAGTGTACCTAATTACTAATTAACAAGTAAATTTTGTTCAATAAAAAAGCCTAAACACATTATATGTTTAGGCTTTAACACTACTTAAAACTTAAATTAATTACTCAACGCTATCAGTAACGGTAAGGTTAAGTGTCATTTTGTAGCCTGATGCACTTGTTTCATCATGCTCTAAAATTAATATGTAGTTACCCTCTTGAGTAAAGTCCATATCGCTTTGCTGAATAAGTACAATTTGCTGGCCATTATCTTCGTATACGGCGTAAACAGTGTAAACTTCATTATCAACAACTTGCTCTTCTTGGTCGTATTTATCTAGGCCATCTACAACATTACTCGTGTCGTCTACTGTTTCGCCATCAAGGGTAAAGTAAACGTCAATGTCTGATACTGTTTGTCCGGCGTAACTTTCGATTAAGTTAACTACCGATACGGTATGGCTGTAGCTACTTGGCGTTAGGTTTTCTTCAACGCTCATCATACGAAGGCCATTATCTGCATCGTTATAAAAAATACCAACAGCACTTTGCTCACGCTCAAGCGTCATTAAAAAGTTATCGGCAAGTTTAGTGCCTTCTTCATCGTACATAGCAATGCTGTAACTATTAGGTGAAAGCTCAATGTAATTTGTGTAGGTATCGCTTGCTACTGTATCTGTTGTGTTTTCAGTAGTACCGCGGGTTGTTGTAAAACTCACTGGCGAGTAATCGTCAACTGTATTTATAAAACGTAACTGCCCTAAAGCTGATTGGTGCTTAAGCTCAGTCACGTAGTTATTATCAGTTACTACATCTAAAGTAATACCACCGTCTTCGGTTGCATAGCTTGGGCGGATCATTGCTACGTAGCTTGCTTCATCATAAAAGTACACTGACGATGATTCGTAAATAACATCAGTGCTTCCCGCTTTAGTAATATAAATTGTGTAGTAACCTTCATCTAAGCTTTGTAAGTCTAACTCACTTAAATATTGCTCTGATGAAAAAAGATTTGCGCTTTCAAATACGCCATCATCAGTTGCAAGGTAAACATCGTAGCTATTGTCTTCACCTGCGATGTTGTAAAAATCTAAGTTAAATTCACCGGTATCACTTGTTGTTGGCACGCTTAACTCTGTAAATGTAGGCTCGTCAAAATTGCCGCTCATTATTACTAACTGCGTTTTATCGCCTTTAATTGATACTTCTTGTTCGCTAATAGTAATGTAGCTGTCGTTTGCATCTAGGTATTCAAAGCTTACATCGTAAGTACCAGTGCTGTAGTTATGCCGTGTAGTTACATCGGCAAAGTCGGTGCCAGAACGTTCTGTTTCTTCAACAAACAAACGTGTGTAAGGGCTGTTGTATGAGCCATTATAAAGTTGAATATAACCGGTTGAGCTTGAGCTATCGCTACCGCCACAGCCAGCTAAAATAGATATTAAACTTATTGGTAAAGCAGCTTTAAGTAGAGTGTGAGTCATTAAGTTATTCCTTATTATTAAAATCACTATTATGACTCTATTGCAGCATTAAAATTTCATGGTTTACAAAGTATTACCCTCACTGACATTTCCTTACGTAATCGTTAAAAAGTGTAGCAAATGTGCAAATAATAAGGACGTTTTTTTACATTGTAAAAATCAGTTAGATGCAATTTCAAAACGGTCTCGACCTGTTTGTTTAGCTACATATAGAGCTTGATCGGCACGTTTCATTACTTTATCAAGGGGCTCGTTAGGAGTTTGTTTTGCTACGCCAATACTTACTGTTAAGTGGCGAACATTTTTAACATTAATGCTGTGTGCAAGGTCTATTAAATGCTGACAAAAATCACTAACTTGCAGCATCTTACTTGTTGGTAAATAACCTCCAAATTCCTCACCGCCTAAGCGAGCAAACTGCGCGCTTCCTTCAAATGCATTATTGTATGTAGTTGCTAACTGCTGAAGAATCATATCGCCCACATCATGGCCAAACTCATCATTAATAGACTTAAAGTGGTCTATATCAATAATTAAAATGACGTAAGGTGTTACCTCTGCACTTCTAACATGTCGGTAAAAGTAACGCCTGTTATGTACCTTAGTTAAATCATCAATAATTAGCTCACACGCTAATCGGTTATGAATACTTTGCACAAAACGCATTGTTTTAAATAAACCATAAGAGGTGAATAGCATACCCGATGTTCTGCATAAATCTTCAAAATAAACACTAACCCAAAAAGGCTGAACAACTAACTCATCAAGTACATCGGCAGTGGTGCCCATAGTCCAAAGCAATAAACCTAAAGTGGAGAACACATATGCTTGCCTAGATAGCTCAGAGCACTGAACCATCCAAAATAAAAATATAAGTACAATTAAGTTACTAAAATCGGTAGTAAATCCATATACGTTATTTTCTATATTTAAAGGCGGGAAAGTATTTAAAGCATACACCGTAAAAATAATCATGTAGAACAGCAAAGCCAAACTTACCGCTTTATTTACCCAGCTCATTTTATAAAAATTAGAAAGCTTAACGGTGAGCTTTACTGTTTCAATCATATTATTATGCTTTTATCTGTTTAATAAAAAACTATAGCATAATAATAAAACCCCGCATGGGCTTAAAACTCATGATAATACATATAAATGAGCCTAAATTACGGTACTGAGTCCCCATAATCCTAACACTAAAATAGTTATTGCAATCATTGCCTTTGTTTTGTGTTTACTGATAATTCGCTCTGCCTGATTACCCGCGTAATAAACGATGATTGCCAAACCAAAATATCTAATTGAACGAGCAATGCCTGCAGCCAGTAAAAATAACCAAATTGAATACTTTGTAGCGCCGGCAGCAAGCATCGCTATTTGAAACGGTATGGGCACAATGCCAAGGGTCATAACAAACCAAAAGCCTTGGTCCTGCATTCGCTGTTTAACATTTTCAAACTGCTCCGGGCTCGAAAACGTATTAATAACCCAATCGCCAATAGCATCAAATAAATAATAGCCAAGTGCATAACCAAACAAAGCACCAATAATACAGCCCACGGTCGCCATAAGGGCTATTAACCAAAGCTTTTCACGACGTGCCTGCATAAGGGGTACTAGCACAGCTTCAAGCGGAATAGGCACTATGGTTGACTCTAAAAACGACGCCACAGTAATACCCGTTAGCATGTGTTTAGAATCGATAAATTTACGTGTTTTTTCTTTTAATTTTTTTTGAATGGCCATGTGCAATCCTTTTAAAGGCGTTAGTAAATTTATATATGCTTTAATCATCACATAATTAGGTTAATACAGCCTGAAAATTTCACTACTACTGGCGTAACTTATTTATTATTAACAAATTAGCAATATTCATAAGAATATTTTATTATGTGCCAATGCAGTTAAATACCTACCAAAGCAGTTAAAAATTTATGCAAAGTGCGCGTTTTATTCCCTTTCGAAAACAAGATATTGTTGATATGTGTAGTGATGAGTTAAATAACAGCTCTGAGCAAACGTCGTTTAAACAATTTTGTGATTTATTAGCAAGCCTTATCCATTACGATTACCACGCAACTCTTGAATCGCTTAAAAATAACTACGCCCCCTTTGAGCCTAATAGCGATACACGCTCTTTAGCGCCGGTTTCTAATGATCAAAAAGCGCAGTGCCAACGTGAGTTTGCGCGCGATTTTGCCAAAGTACTCAACGCCGCTAACTTTGAAGTAATAACCAATCAAGATTTACAAGATGCACTAAACGAAGAATCACTTTTTAAAGTGCGCCTTGAGGTAGAGTTTGACGACTTTGAAGAAGTGGTTTTTTATCGCCGTGGCGAATCACAGCTCACTGAAACCATAACCAGCTTTTGGGGCTTGCGTAAAAAGCCCCTGCACTTTACTAATTACGACCGCGTTGCAGTGTTTATTCGTTTTAAAGATAAAGCCCACTTTGACGCTAAAAATAAAACGCCTTTAGGGTTTGAGCCAAGCTCGACCATAGTTAAGCTGTTTCAAAATGTCCCAAAAGCCGACCTTGAAATGCTATTTCCTAATAGCGAAGTACGTATGCGCCCTATTGATAAAGTGATTATTGGCTCATCGGCTTTAATTGGCGGTGCAGTTGTTTTAATTACAAAGCTTGGCGCATCAATTTTATTATTATTTGCTTTGTTTGCTTTTTGGGGTGGCTTTAGAAGTGAAGCCGTAGAAATGACTCAGCAACACTTTATTACCTTTGCTATTGGCATGGGAGTATTTGGCAGCTTTATTTTTAAAGAGTGGAGTAAATTTAAAAACCGTAAAATTAAATTTATGAAAGCGCTAAGCGATAATCTTTACTTTAAAAACCTCGATAACAACGCCGGTGTTTTTCATACCCTTATAGACGCCGCCGAAGAAGAAGACATAAAAGAAGCCCTGCTGGCCTATACGTTTTTACTGAAATCAGGAAGTGGCTTAAGCGCACAAATGCTTGATGAGCAAATAGAGGCGTGGTTTAAAACAAAGTATAAGTGCGAGCTCGACTTTGAAATTAGCGATGCGCTTGAAAAGCTCACTCGGATGCGTTTAGTAACCTGCACTAACGATGTGTATAGCGCAATAAATTTAGATCAAGCAAAAACTATTTTGGATGAGCGCTGGGATAACCTGTTTCAATATAATTAATCTGCAATGTTTACCTAACAACAAAAAAGCAGCTGTAATTACAGCTGCTTTTTACATTACTTAACAAGATGCAATTAGCTAAGCAGCTTGATGCCTAGTAAATTTTGCATGCACTAATTTATAAAGCGCAGGCAGTATTAATAGCGTCAGTAAAGTTGATGAAATAATCCCACCAACCACAACCGTTGCCAGCGGCCTTTGTAGCTCAGCGCCGGTGCCTGTATTTAGAGCCATAGGAATAAACCCTAAACTCGCCACTAAAGCCGTCATTAGTACTGGTCGCAGACGCGAAAGCGCACCGGTTTGTATCGCATCAATTAAACTAAGCCCATCGGCTCTTAATTGTTTAATAAACGACAGCATAACCACACCATTTAATACTGCTACACCGCTAAGCGCAATAAAGCCAACGCCTGCTGATATTGAAAGCGGCATATCGCGTAATAGTAACGCAAGCACGCCACCTGTAAGTGCAAGTGGTACGCCGCTAAATATAATTAACGAATCACGCAGTGAATTAAACGCACTGTAAAGTAGCCCAAATATAAGCAATAAAGTAACTGGCACCACCAGCGATAGCCGCTTACTTGCTGATTCTAGCTGCTCAAACGTGCCGCCGTATTCAATCCAATAACCACTTGGTAAATTAAGATCTGAATTTAAGGCGGCTTGTGCATCACTTACAAAGCTTGCTAAATCACGCCCTTCTACATTTGCAGTTACTACAACATTACGCTTACCGCTTTCGCGGTTTATTTGATTAGGCCCTTTATCAATACTAATATTTGCAACTTCGCCAAGCGGTACAAATGCAAGGTCGGGGTTAGCACTTTTTGGTACAGCAACAGGTAAACGTGCAAGCTGTGTTATATCGCTAGACCAACGCTCATCTAAACGCACTAATAACGAAAAGCGTTTATCGCCTTCATAAATAAGCCCAGTTTGCACACCGCCTACCGCAGCGCTTACACTTTGCTGTATGTCAGTTACTGTTAAACCTAACAGCGCCATGTGGTCGCGAAGCGGCGTAACCGAAAGCGTAGGCAGGCCTTCCATTTGCTCAAGGCGTACATCGGTTGCGCCAGTAATGCTTTGCACCAAGGCTGTGGCTTTTTCGCCATACTGTTTTAATGTTGATAAATCATCGCCGTAAATACGCACTGCCACATCGGCCCGCACGCCAGCTATTAACTCGTTAAAGCGCATTTCTATTGGTTGGGTAAACTCATAGTTGTTACCTGGTACTTCATTTACCAAATGGCGAATTTGCTTAACCAGTTCTTCTTTTCTTAAAGCGGCGTTAGGCCATTGCTCGCGCGGTTTTAACATTAAAAAGGTGTCGGCAACGTTAGGTGGCATAGGATCGTTTGCTACATCGGGCGTACCAATTTTTGAAAATACATTAGCCACCTCAGGCTTAGCTAAAATGGCTTGCTCTAGCTCTTTTTGCATTTTTACCGATTGCTCAATACCGGTGCCGGTAATGCGCAGCGCATGCATAGCTATATCGCCCTCATCAAGCTGCGGTAAAAACTCAGCGCCCATATTTTTAACTTTAAAGCCAAGTGCAATCACTAAAATACCCGCAATACATACCATCACCCACGGTAACTTAAGCGATAGACCAAGTAGCGGTTTATAGCCTTTTTTAATACCGCGCATAACTGCATTTTCGCTTTCACTCACCTTGCCACGTACGAATACCGCAATAGCGGCAGGTACAAAGGTAACGGCAAAAATAAGTGCGCCAACTAATGCAGCAACCACTGCAAACGCCATTGGCTGAAACATTTTGCCCTCAACACCACTTAATGCAAACAGCGGTAAATACACCAGCATAATAATTAAAATGCCAAATACTGCTGGGCTAAACACTTCTTCAGTGGCGGCGGTTACCACACTTAAACGCTCGTTTAGTGTAAGTAGCCTGCCATGCTTATGTTGCGCAGGGCCAAGTTGCCTTAAGCAGTTTTCAACTACTATTACTGCGCCATCAACAATTAAACCAAAGTCGATTGCGCCTAGGCTCATTAAGTTACCCGACACCCTATTACCTACCATACCGGTAATGGCAAATAACATACTAAGCGGAATAACCATGGCCGTAATCAATGCACCAGTTACATTACCCAGTAGTAGCAATAAAATAACAACCACCAGCACTGCGCCTTCAAACAGGTTCGTTTTTACAGTGTCTATGGTTTTATCAACAAGGGTTGTACGGTCATAAACAGCCTCAACCACAACACCTTCAGGCAAGCTTAGCTGTACATCTTTGAGTTTATCTGCCATGGCTTTTGCCACTACGCGGCTGTTTTCGCCAATGAGCATCATGGCGGTGCCAAGCACGGTTTCTTTACCGTTATAAGTAGCAGCGCCGGTTCTGAGCTCTTTACCTAAACGCACGTTAGCCACATCCTTTATGCGAACGGGTGCATCATCGCGCTTAGCAACCACGGTATTGGCTATATCATCAATGGTTTTTAATTGCCCTGGTGAGCGCACTAAATATTGCCCGTCAAAACGCTCTATAAACCCTGCACCTTGGTTACTATTATTTAATTTAAGTGCCGTAATTACATCACTTAGTGTGAGCTTATAAGCCAATAGCTTTTCGGGCATGGGCGCTACTTGATATTGGCGCTCAAAACCCCCTTGGCTGTTTATTTCGGTTACGCCTTTTACTTTTAATAGCTGCGGGCGAATAACCCAATCTTGCAGGGTGCGTAAATCTTCTGCGTTAAATGGCGTACCATCGTCTTTTAATGCACCGTTATTTGCATGCACAGAGTAAGTAAAAATCTCCCCTAGCCCGCTGGCAATTGGCCCTAAGTTTGGTTCAATATTGGCTGGTAAATCTGATCTAATACTTTGTATGCGCTCTGATATTTGCTGGCGCGCCCAGTAAATATCGGTGCCTTCATTAAAAATAACGGTAACTTGCGAAAGCCCATAACGCGAAATCGAGCGGGTGTAATCAAGCCTAGGAATACCCGCCATTGCAGTTTCAATTAAATACGTAATACGCTGTTCGGCTTCAAGCGGGGTAAAACCCGGCGCTTTGGTATTTATTTGCACTTGCACATTAGTTATATCGGGTACGGCATCAACGGCTAAATTTTGTGTGTTGTATACGCCAAACCCAGCAAATAAAAGTGTGAGTGCAAGCACCATCATTCGGCGCTTAACCGCAAACGAAACTATCCAGTTAATCATGTTGCCTCCTAGTGAGAGTGACTTGCGCCGCTTTTTAAAATATCGGCTTTAATTACATAACTGTTCTCAGTTACGTACTCACTGTTTGGCGAAAGCCCTTCAAGCACTTCTACCCATTCGCTGTTTTTAGCACCGAGTTTTACTGGGCGTACTTCAAACACATTGCCACTTTTTATAAACACGCTAGGTTTGCCGTTAAATTCTTGAATAGCAATCGCTTTGACGCGTACAGCCGCATCTACTTTTACAGTACTAATGTCGCTATTAACATGCATACCTGGTCGCCAATGGCCATCAGGGTTTTTAAGCTCGATTCGCGCACGTGCAATGTGCCCACCACTCATCATTGGGGCTATGTAAAACACCTCACCTTGGGCATTTAAATGATGATGTAAGTCATACACTGTGGCGCTTTGCCCTATGGCAAGCTTTTCAATGTTATCGGGAAAGGCCGACAACTCAACCCATACGGTTTCAAGGTTTACTATTTGCATTAGCGCGCTACTGGCAAGCTCGCCGCGCTTTAAATATTGCTCGGTAATAACGCCTGTAATTGGGCTTTTTATGGTGTAATTTTGTAGGGTTTCGCGGTTAGTTATACTGGCAAGCTTCTCGCCTTTTTTAACGTTTTGACCAATGCTTACAAAAATATCGTTAACTAAGCCGGTATAAGGCGCCATTACTTCAACGGTGCTCTGCGCAGTGGGTGCTATAACACCAAATAAAGTATCGGTTAGCTCAACGCTACCTGCTTTTGCAATGTCAGTTTTAATACCAGCGCGTTCAACTGCTTTCTCGCTTAGCGTTGTACGCCCTTCTTCTTGCTCATAATGATAATTTATTTCAGCGCCTTTATAGCGAGCCATTACATCAAGCTTAAAAGAATGCGGCTCGTTTACGCTCACGGTACTTACTAAATAGTCATTTTCAGCTTTAAAGCGAATAAGCTGTGGCGCTTCGCTTAAACGCTGCACGTTTACGGTTACGTCTAGCTGATTTATATCAACGGCTTTATTGTTATTAAACCCATATATTCGCAGCTCGGTATTACCTGCAAACTGGGTTAATTTAAGCTCTAAATTAAGCGTGTTATTGGTTAGTAAAAAGCCGCCATGCGGGCCTTTTTGTGTGTGTTCGTCTTTATGACCTTGTTCGTGGCTGTCACCATGACTTTCTTCGTGGTTGTCATCAGATGCCATAGCCATGCTACTCAAAAATGGGAGTGTAAGTAATTGCGTAATTAATAATGCGATAAGAGTTTTATTCATGATTGATGAGTCTCAATTAAAGGTTGGCCAGTTAAACGCTCAAGGGTAAGGAGCACTTGGTATAGCTCGCTATGCGTTGTGATAAGTGCGCGTTTAGAATCAAATAAAGCTTGCTGTGCGTCGAGTAATTGCAATACCGATATTTGTCCTTGTTGATAGCTTTTTAAACTTTGTTTTATAAGCGTTTGCGCTTGTGGAATAACCTGCAGTGTTAAAAGCTGCGCTTGCGCCGCTTTACCTTGGTAATACGCATAGAGCGTGCGTATTTGCTTACGTAACTGAATACGTAATTGCCCTTGTTGCTCATTAAGTAGCGCAAGTTGATGATGCGCCGCCTCAATATTACCGCCATTAGCATTACTTAATTGCAGCGGCATTGAAAACGAAAACACAAATGAGCTGGCATCAGTTTGCTGGTTATATCGCACGCCACCACCCAAGGTTAAATCGCTTTGACCGCTGGAGCGTTGCAGCGCTAAATTAGCCGTTTTTTGCATATATTGCTGCTGTAGCAGTGCAAATTCAGGCGCTGTATTTATCATATCAAGTAACGCCGCCTCACTTTTAATAGCTGCTATTTGTGATAAATCGCCCGCATAGTAATCACTCACTTTCACCTCTTGCCAAAGCTCATTGAGTGCTAAGCGAGAGCGCTCAAACTCACTTTGTAGCATGGCCGTATTTAAATCGACTTGGCTTAATGCATAACGCATGCGGGTTACATCAGCACTTGAGACCGCACCGGCTTTAGCGCGTTTTTCAATTGCGTTCAGTGCCTGCTTAACAGTGTTTTTACGCTCACTGTTTAACGCAATTAACGCCTGAAATTTTAGTACTTGGTAATAACGCTCAGCGGTGGTTGCTAAAAGTGCTAACCGAGTATTTTTATACTCAATTGTTTGCGCTTTTATATTTGCAGTAGCGTAATTAATACGATTTTGGCGTTTATCGCCAAGCTCAATTAACTGGCTTAAAGCCAGCGTGTACTGCGCCCCCGAAAACGCATGAGAGCCATGAGTTCCTAAAAAGTTTTCAGCTTCAAAGCTCAGCTCAGGGTTAGGTGAAAGCGCGGCTTGGCTTTTAAGCGCGGTTAATATTTTTTGATGGTACGGGTAGCGTTTAAGCTGTAAGTTTTGCTGCTCAGTATTTTTAAGCGCTTGCTTTAGCGTTAATACGTTTTGAGGCTCGCTTTTTGCCAAAGCGCTCAGTGTTGGTAGTGCACACAGTAGCGCCACCAGCATAAGTAGTTTTTTGTTCATATAGCATATCCGTTTTAACAAACAGAGTTGGCTTAATCACTATGCCTATTTTAAAAACAAGCGCGATTAAGCAACCTAAATATGTACATAATTAGCCTTGTAGCGCACAGGCGCAGGCAGTTATATACAAAGTGTTTAAAATTAAAAACTAGCTATAAAAATTGGGTGGCGGAACATCCGGTGGGTAATTTAAACCATTGTAGCAAGCAGGCTGAGTTGCTTGGCTTTGCTCAGGGTTTATAGGGTGATTTAGTGTACTGTAGTAACCACAGTGGCAATGCTGATGGGCATGAATTTCGGTAGGTGGTTGCGCGTCTTCATCGTCTGTATCGGCCACAGACTGAACGTGCGAAGCATGATCGACTTCTTCTTGTAAATGATACGCAGCAGCATCACAGCTAATAAAGCTGTGTACAAGCACTAAAAGTATCACGACTAAAAAGTAGTTTGAGCGCATCCATTACCTAAAACTATAAAATGCAATTTAAGAAACCGCACAATACCTTAAATTTATTCAAATGTAGAGAGCCGCTCACGTTATTTTCTAAATTCACTTGGTGATACACCCACTGATTTTTTAAACCGTTTTGAAAAATTAAATATATTAGGATACCCCACGTAAGCGGCAATATGGGCAACAGGCCAGCGGGTATTTAGTAGCAAGTTTTTAGCCCGTTTAATACGTAAGTAAATAAGCTGCTGCATTGGGCTTTTACCAAATTGCGCTTGGCATAACCTGTGTAAATGCGGTGCTGAGTAATGTACTTGTTCGCACATAGCTTCTATTGTCCAATCAAATTGCAGGCGCTCTTCTACTTCTAAAAACAAGCTGGTTAATCTGTTTTGCCCGCCTATTTGCGGCTCGCTTTGAAGCGTAGTGTTTAAATAGTGGCTTAAAATAGGCATTACGCCTTCGCGCAAAGTAGCGTTTCCCTCGCTGTATAAAAGCTCCATCGCTAAATGTAATGGCGCTAACTGCTGATTAGTTAATACTTTAGCGTGCGCTAAATTTAAATGTTGCCAACGTTTAGTGTTTGCAAGGTTTAGCCAAATAACATCCCATTTTTCGCTCGCTATTTTAACCTCAAAACTTTGCCTTGCTGGCAATATAGCTAAGCTATTTTCGGCCAGTGCATATTGGTTATTAATGGTTTTTAACGAGCCCTGGCCAGCCAAAGTATAAAAAAGAGTGTGTTCAAGCGGGTTAGTACGTGCAACACAATAGTCACCCAATAAATTTGAGCAACCTGCCAGCTCTATTTCAAGGCTTGGCATTTGCGAAAGCGTGTTTAAATCAATAAACCGCTCTGTACACTCTGGGCCAATATCGAGTACATCTTTAATGGTGTTGCGCATAATTTAAAATGATAGTTTTGGATAAATAAAAGAGAGCTTTAAGCATAACCTCAAGGCATTATTTTAGCTATATTTAAGCCACTATAATTGCCACACATGCAATAGGACACTAATGAACTCACTACAGCACATAATTAATCGCCGCGATTGGGAAAACCCAATTTCGGTGCAAGTTAATCAAGTAAAAGCGCACAGCCCACTTAATGGTTTTAAAAGCGTTGACCATGCCCGTACAAACACGCAATCACAAAAACAAAGTTTAAACGGCCAGTGGGATTTTAAATTATTTGATAAGCCCGAAGCGGTTGATGAGTCATTACTAAGTGAGGCACTCGCCAGCGACTGGCAAAGTATTCCTGTGCCTTCTAACTGGCAATTACACGGCTTTGATAAACCTATTTATTGTAATGTTAAATATCCCTTTGCCGTAAACCCGCCATTTGTACCAAGCGATAACCCAACAGGTTGCTACCGCACAGAGTTTACTATTCCGGCGGAGCAATTAGCTCAGCGAAACCATATTATTTTTGAAGGCGTAAACTCGGCGTTTCACCTTTGGTGTAACGGTCAATGGGTGGGCTACTCGCAGGATAGCCGCTTACCAAGCGAATTTGATTTAAGCAAACTGTTAGTGGCTGGCACCAACCGCATTGCGGTTATGGTTATTCGCTGGAGCGATGGCAGTTACTTAGAAGATCAAGACATGTGGTGGCTAAGCGGTATATTCCGCGATGTTAATTTACTTACTAAACCGCAACACCAAATACGCGATGTATTTATAACCCCAGATTTAGACGCCTGCTACCGCGATGCGACTTTGCATATAAAAACCGCAATTGATGCGCCAAATAACTACCAAGTAGCAGTACAGGTTTTTGATGGTGAACTGGCACTGTGTGAGCCACAAATACAAAGCACTAACAATAAACGCGTTGATGAAAAAGGCGGCTGGAGCGATGTGGTTTTTCAAACAATTGATATACAAAACCCTAAAAAATGGACCGCCGAAACCCCAACCTTATACCGCTGTGTTGTAAGCCTGTTAGATGAGCAAGGCATTACAGTAGACGTAGAAGCCTACAACATTGGCTTTAGAAAAGTAGAAATGCTCAACGGGCAGCTTTGCTTAAACGGCAAACCGCTGCTTATTCGCGGTGTTAACCGCCACGAGCATCACCCAGAAAACGGCCATACAGTGAGCACTGCCGACATGATTGAAGATATTAAGCTGATGAAGCAAAATAACTTTAATGCTGTACGTACCGCTCACTACCCTAACCACCCTCGTTTTTACGAGCTGTGTGACGAGTTAGGTTTATACGTAGTAGACGAAGCCAATATAGAAACTCACGGCATGTTCCCAATGGGTAGGCTTGCAAGCGATCCGCAGTGGACTGGCGCATTTATGTCGCGTTATACACAAATGCTTGAGCGCGATAAAAACCACGCCTCTATTATTATTTGGTCACTAGGTAATGAGTGCGGGCACGGTGCAAACCACGATGCTATGTACGGCTGGTCAAAAAGCTTTGACCCATCGCGCCCAGTGCAATACGAAGGTGGCGGCGCAAATACCACCGCAACCGATATTATTTGCCCTATGTACGCCCGTGTAGATACCCATATTGCCGACGACGCCGTACCTAAATACTCTATTAAAAAGTGGTTAAGCCTACCGGGTGAAACGCGTCCGCTTATTTTATGTGAATACGCCCATGCTATGGGTAACAGCCTAGGTAGCTTTGATGATTACTGGCAAGCATTTAGAGAATACCCGCGTTTGCAAGGTGGCTTTATTTGGGATTGGGTAGACCAAGGTTTATCTAAAACTGATGAAAACGGTAAGCATTATTGGGCTTACGGTGGCGATTTTGGTGATGAACTAAACGACCGTCAATTCTGTATTAACGGCTTATTATTTCCAGATCGCACGCCGCATCCTAGCTTGTTTGAAGCTAAATACAGCCAACAGCATTTACAATTTACGCTGCGTGAGCAAACTCAAAACCACTATACCGTTGATGTATTTAGTGATTATGTATTTAGGGCAACTGATAACGAAAAATTGGTTTGGCAGTTAATAGAAAATGGCCAATGTATAGAGCAAGGCGAGCAAATTATTAGTATTGCTCCGCAAAGTATGAAAACGCTGACTGTTAATACAAAAACGGTGTTTAAAGCCGGTGCGCAATATCACCTTAATTTAGATGTAGCACTGATTAACGACTCAAGCTTTGCAAGTGCCGAGCATGTATTAAACACCGAGCAATTTAAGCTTATAAATAGCCAAAGTTTAAGCACTGATACATTTTCGCCTGCTTTAGCAAACGCCTCAACGCACGGCGCACTAAATATTAGCGAAACCAACACACAGCTAAATATTGAAGGCGATAGCTTTAAACTTGTGTTTAATAGCCAATCAGGCCTTATTGAGCAATGGCTGCACAATCAAACCCAAGTTATTAAAAGCCCATTGGTTGATAATTTTTACCGCGCCCCGCTTGATAACGACATAGGCGTAAGCGAAGTAGACAACCTAGACCCTAACGCATGGGAAGCGCGCTGGTTAAGAGCAGGTATTGGGCAGTGGCAGCGTACATGTCGCTCGTTTGAAGTAGTGCAATCAAAGATAGATATACGTATTACCTGTGTATTTAGTTATGAATTTAATGGCGCAGTACAAGCAAAAACAACTTGGCTTTATACACTTAATAATACCGGTGAAATTAGCTTAAATGTTGATGCACAACTAAACGACACTTTGCCACCCATGCCACGCATAGGGTTAAGCACAACGCTTAATAAACAAAGCGATACACAAGTAAACTGGGTTGGTTTAGGGCCATTTGAAAACTACCCAGATCGCAAAGCGGCTGCGCGTTTAGGTTATTACAGCGCGCAACATAATGAGCTACATACACCGTATATATTCCCAACCGATAACGGCGTGCGTAGTGATTGCCAATTACTTAGCGTTAATAATTTAACCGTAACCGGTACATTTTTATTTGCCGCCAGTGAATACTCTCAAAGCATGCTTACGCAAGCAAAGCACACCAATGAGCTAGTAGCTGATGATTGCTTACATGTACATATTGATCATCAACATATGGGGGTTGGCGGCGATGATTCGTGGAGCCCAAGTACCCATAAAGAGTATTTACTAGAGCAAACGCAGTACAACTACTCTTTAACTTTTTCGGCTAAATAACTTAGCACTAACCCATACAAAAATAGCGGCTAAATTAGCCGCTATTTTTTTTATTATAAATTCCTGCCGCTATTTATCAGCTAGCTTTTTAGCAATAACACTATCAACCGAAAAGCTACCTGCACCTTGAATAGCAAGCGCTGCAGTTGCAACTAATAAAGTAAGTGCGTATTCGTAACCGTTGTTAGCCATAAATAAACCATTGTTAATGTGTACACTAAATATTGCAATCAACATTGTAAACGCCGTAACTAGGGCTGCTGGGCGTGTTAATAAACCAAGTGCTAATGCAATGCCGCCAAAAAATTCAGCGCTGCCTGCCATTAAAGCTAACCAGTATCCAGGATCTAAGCCAATACTTGCCATCCACTGCCCTGTGCCTTCAAGGCCGTAACCGCCAAACCAAGCAAATAATTTTTGCGCGCCGTGCGCTGCTAAAATTAACCCGACTGGTACACGTAAAATAAGTGCTGCAGCGCCAGCTTTAGAGTTTAATATTTTTTGTAGTAGTGTCATGAGTTTTTATCCTGTGTAAATTTATAAGGTGTTAGTTTTGCTAACCGATGAACACAGTTTACTATCATCATTTTAAAACATTAATACCGATATTATTGGTTAATTATAAACGTTGTGTTTTTAATTTATTTAATACCAATTCGCTTAATTAGGTGATCTATTTTGAGGATGGAAAAACGTGTTGATAACCAGGCAAAAAATTTGCTATTTAGTTGTTCTAAATGAGAATTTTTTAACGCAGATAGCGATACGTTTAGCCCCGCAAAATGAATAAGTATTATTGCGGATTGGTATAAGTCACAAAAAAGCCGCTAACGTTAAACGTTAGCGGCTTTTAGTTTTAAGTTACTTAAAAGTGATTAAGCAACAGCTTGTTCTAAAATTTCGCGGCTTTCTTTTAGCGTAATTGCTTGGTTTTCACCAAGTGCTAGCATGCCATGCGCTTCAAGTTTACCAATAATATTGTCAATAGCGGCGGCTTTGTCATCGCCATGTTCAGTAAGCACAGTGGCAACATCTAAGCTGTGGTAAAACGCTTCAATTGCTTGAATTGTTTGCTCTGCTAAATCATCCGATTGCGCAAGACCAAATACGTTTTTACCCATTTGCTCTAGCTTCGCTTTTTTAACTGCAAATTGGTTACGTAATAAAGAAGGCTGAACAATAGCAAGTGAACGTGCATGGTCAACACCGTAAGCAGCTGTAAGCTCATGGCCAATCATGTGTGTTGCCCAATCTTGTGATACGCCAGAACCAATTAAACCATTAAGTGCTTGGTTTGCTGCCCACATAAGGTTTGCACGCCATGCATCGTCTTGGTTTTCAAAGTTATCGCCCAGCGTTTTAAGCGTTCTTAAAAGTGCCTCTGCGTAACCTTCTTGAACCAATGCTGTTTCAGGGAATGTAAGGTACTGCTCACAGGTATGAACCCATGCATCTACTAAACCATTTACAAGTTGGCGCTGCGGTAATGTTTTCATTACATCAGGGTCCATAATCGCAAATTTAGGCAGTACTTCTGGTGATGCAAACGGTAGTTTTTGCTTCGTTGCTTCTTTGCTCACAACTGAATTTTGATTAGACTCAGAACCCGTTGCAGGTAATGTTAATATTGCGCCGATTGGTAATGCGCTAGTAATAATATGCTTACCAGTAGGTATATCCCAACCTTCGCCATCATAAACTGCAGATGCTGCAATGTATTTAACGCCGTCAATTACTGAACCGCCGCCTACACCTAATACGAAGTCGATATCTTGTTCTTTACAAATTTTTACTGCTTGGTCTAACACTTCAATTGTTGGGTTAGCGCCAACGCCTGAGAACTCAACCCAATCAAAGCCTTCAAGTGCTGCTGCAACTTGGTCGTACACGCCGTTCTTTTTAATTGAACCACCGCCGTACACTACTAATACTTTTTGATCTTTTGCGATCAAATCGGTTAGTGATGCAATTTGCTGTTGGCCGAACTGAATAAGTGTTGGATTTACGTAGCTAAATTTCATTACTTTGCTCCTAGGTGACGGTTAAATACTAAATAGAATGCTTAGTTACTCACTAAGCTAAATTTCAATGAGTGCATATTAGTGGCAAAACAAACATTAAAAAAGCCTAATAAATACCTAAAGCTTGCCTAATACTGCCAACGTTGTTATTTTACGCAAAATTTGTACGATAAAAGGTTTTTTAATGCCCACTGTAGCCAGCATGTTGCAGCAATACGCCGAGCACAATGATTTGCTCAATTTTGAAGGCGTTACGAAAACTATTATTCCCGGTGTTTACTTTCATCGTGCGAGTAAAAGCTCACCTCGTCAGCCACTCATTTACAACTCTGGTATTATTTTAGTTGGCCAAGGGCATAAAATAATTCATTTCCCTGATCATCAAATAAAATATGGTGCTGGCGACTACCTGGTTTTAGGTGTACCCGTCCCACTTGAATGCGAAGCTTTTACTGATAACGGCCTACCTGTAATGGGCGTAGTTATTGATATTAACCCAGCAACATTACATAAGTTAGTAAACCAAATGGGCGAACATACGCCATTTACTTCTGGGCAAATGAGCGGTGTGCAATCAGCAAAAATAGATGGTGCTATGGAGCAAGTAACTCATCGTTTATTAAGCGCACTAAATAGCCCACTAGAAGCCGATATTTTTGGTGAAGATATAATTAAAGAATTGGTATACCGTGTACTTTGTGGTCCTCAGGGTCATACCTTAATTGGCCTTGCCATGCACGATGGGCACTACGCCCGAATAGCACGAACACTTTCTACCATGCATAAAAGCTATGCAGATCAAATTACTGTTGAAGGCTTAGCTGAAGAGGTAAACATGAGTGTGTCGTCGTTTCATCGCGCCTTTAAACAAGTGACCTTTGAATCGCCATTGCAATACTTAAAAAAAGTACGCTTAGCCAAAGCAAAAGAACTCATTACAAGCAACGGTAGTAAAGCAAATGAGGCCGCATTAAAGGTAGGCTATACCAGCCCCTCGCAATTTAGCCGCGAGTTTAAGCGCCACTTTAATAAAACGCCAAGCGAAGTGTTAACTCAATTGCACAGTTAATTTACTGGGGCGTGTTGTTTATAGTTGGTTTAATTTACAGCTGCATAGCGAGCTTCCCTCGGTTTCAACCTCGCGCCGCGATTAAAACGCTCCTAGCTTGAATATATTTCAATCCACAAATTTCAATACACCGTAATTAACTAATAGCTAAATAGGCGAGCTCTGCTAGTATAAAAAAATGTAGTATTTATTTTCTCTCGCCTATGGCTTTTAAAAAGTTAAATTTTTTAGCAGTACTCACACTTTATCTTCAGTGGCCTAAAAGGTACGTACTCTTATTTGTAGGCACTTTTTTAACTACTTTACTATTTACTAACCCTGTATTTGCTGCACAAACTTGTGAAGTTAGCCAAACATATCCAATAACAACGCCCTCAAAAACTTTAAATGCAGACGAACAAGTAAGGTTAGAAACCCGATTTGGTAAAAATCAATATTTGGTAAAGTGCCAATTACAGCACAGTGGCGTGTTTAGTTTTAATCGCTCTACACTTGAGAGTTTTGAATGGCGGCAACAAAATAAAATACTTACCCCTATAAAATACAATAAACCCGCTTTTTTAATAGAGAGAGGAGAAACTACGGCAGTTTTAACTTTATATTCACCCATGCCGTTTCGTCCTGTATTTAAGTGGCAACCTATTGAAGTATTTATGCAAAAAAGCCAACAGCAAAACCTAATTTTAGGGCTGTTTTATGGCTTGTGCATTACGCTTATTTTGTATGTGTTAATTATGGGAAGCCGCTTAGAAGACGATATATTTAAGCTCTACAGCTTATACATTTTTTGTATTGGCGGCTTTATACTTTTACAAGAAGGGCAACTGTACTTATTTTTAACCACGCAGCACAACAGTACTTTATTTAATATATACCTAATGTTTATTGGCTTTAGTGCTATAAGCGCAACCTGGTTTATTTGTGCTCTTTTGCAAATTAAAGTTAGCTGGCCAAAAGTAGATCCCCTTTTAAAAGGCTTAGCTTTAGTTGTAATGCTGTTTTGCATTTTACAAATACTGTTTAAAACGCCACAAATGTGGAACATAGCTGGCAAAGTTACGGGTTATACAACCTTGGTTATTATTGCTGTGGTATTTGTATTATCGGCTTGGCAAGCTCGCAAAGGTATTCGCGAAGCTGCACTTGTATTTATAGCGCTTAGCTTTGTGTTTGTGAGTATGATTTTTAGAATTTTATTAATAAACGAAAGCCCATTTATGCGCCGCTACGGTTTAATTATAGCCTTTGCTGTAGAGTCATTTTTACTAGCCGTGGCTGTTTCTAGGCGTATTAGCCGTATGCGAATAGCACAAAGACGCGCCGAAACGGAAGCCGATTACGATCACCTTTGTGGCATTTTAAACCGCCGTGGCTGGGGTAAAAAATCAGCAGGACTTATTGAGCAGCACGCCAAAAAAGGCGGTGTTTTATGCTTAATGTATATAGATTTAGATGACTTTAAACAGATAAACGACAATTATGGGCATGCCGTAGGCGATGAAGCTTTATGTAAAGTAGCCGCCAGTTTAAAAAGGATTGTACGTACCAACGATGCAGTCGGTCGCTTAGGCGGTGATGAATTTGTTGTACTTGCCCACTTTTATACCAAAGCGCAGGTAAATCCAAAAACGCACCACCTAAAAACAGAGTTAAACAAACTCACCATTACGCATAACGACCAACCTATTGCTATAAAAGCAAGCATTGGCAGCAGTGTATTTAGTGAGCCTCCTAAAAATATTGACGAAATTTTAAAAGCCGGCGACACCGCTATGTATCATGAAAAACTACAGCGAAAAGTAAAGCCTCTCACTTTAGTTGATGGCTAGCTTTAAGTATTTAAAACCGTAACCGGCTTAGCAAACTGTTTACGGTTTATATAGTGGCTCATAATAATAGTAAACAATGTTGAGCAAACCGCTGCGGCTGCATATACCTGCCAAATAACAAAATTAAATTTAAGCGCGAGTGCAATTACAGCAAAAAATATACAGCCCCCTAACGAGCCAATAATGCCACCATTAAGTACTTTATAAGCCGAGAACTTTTTATCACTTGCGTGGGCAATGCAGCCCATAACCGCTAATATCACCGGAAAGGTAGATAGTAACCCACTCCACATAGCGCCAATATTTGCCGAAATAAACGTAACTAAAACAATAAAGCTAGTAACCAACAGCATTTTTACCGGCAGCTCCCACGCAGCGGTAAATGGCTTAACGTCAGGTGCAAACTGTAACTTACTCGATGCACATGCCAACGTAAATAAAACGCTCAGCGAAATAACACACGCAAGCGCAATATTAATGGGTAATACCAAGATAAATACACTAAATAAGCACCACAGCGTTAACGCAGCAAAAAGAGCTTTAATAACTGAGTATTTTGTAAGCATTGCCGCATAACAAAAACAAAATAGCCCTATACCACTCATGCCATACAAAGATGCAACCGCTGAATTACTGGCAAATAACTTGCCTTGCTCAAGCGCAATAAAATAAGAAATAGGTCCAGATGTAATTGGCAGGCCAGGAATAATGCCACTCACAAAGCTGCCTAAGCGTTTTTGAGCATAGTTAATTAATAATAAAAGTAGAGGCGCAATGGTGAGTTTTAAAAGCAACATAATAATTATAAAGTATGAGAGTTACTTTAAAGTCTACGTTTTAAATTATGTGTTGTAGAGTGAATAAAAGTAACGCATATAATGCAATTATTTTCACCTGTGGGTACACAAAACCCCACAGGATACAAAAAAAGGCCACTATAAAAGTGGCCTAATATTTAATAAATAAAACACTAATTACGCTTTTTTAAATAAAACCTCAGGGTTTACCATGGTTTTCATTTCAAGCACGTTACCGTTTGGATCTTCAATAAAAAAAGTTTCTTGTTCAAACTCATCACCTACAAAACGGCGGTACGGTTTATCAAGGTACTCAAGCCCAGCTGCTTCAATACGTTTTTTTAAACCGTTAAATTCATCTTCTGATAAATGAATACCAAAATGAGGCACAGCTACTGCGCCCATATCTACATCGTGGCGAACGGTTGGTAAGCGCTCAACACTTTGATGCAGTGTTAACTCATTACCCCAAAAATCTATATCTACCCAGCGCCCTTCTTCGCTATTACCTGTTTTACAGCCAAGCACATCGCAATAAAACGCTTTAGCTACTTTTAAATCGCCAGCCGGAATAGCCAAATGAAGACAGTTAGACATAAATTACCTTTAATTTTTAGTATTTGTATATTAATAACCTCTATTATACATAAAATATAATTTATGAAACATTAACAGCCACAAATAAGCATAGACAATACCAAGTGAGATTAAAAAATAACCTTAATAACTTTTTAAGCTAATAATGCTGTTTTATTTATTAAGGATTGTTAGAAAGCGTAAAAGGATTAGTTTAAAATGCGCCGCTATGATTAAATTCTTATTTTTAAAATTCATCACTTTCTTTTTTGGCTTTTTAGCCTGCTTTGCAATGCACACCACTTTTGCATTGCCTTTAGTGATTTCGGCCGCACTTACAGGGCTTGTTGGCTCGTTTATTCCTTTTCCTGCGCGTTATAAAAATCATCCGTATGCTGCAATTTACGCAGGCAGCTTTGCTGGAATGTGTTCTACGCACTTAATTACAAGTTATTGGGAAATAGCAATAATTTCAGTCATTGGGGCTAGCTTATATGTGCTTACTATAAATATGTTTACAGGCTTTGGCGGTAAGCTTGGCAGTGTTGCCTTTGCAAGTGTCGCTTTATTTATGTTAGCTAAAGGCGTCGTTTTATGAACATAGAATATCCACTTATTGCTTTACTCGGCGCATTTTTAACGTTTTATTTAGCTAAACACAATCGTTTTGATGGCATACGCGCCTCTGCCTCACTTTCTATTATTGCCTATTTAATTTTAAGCGCCTTAAACCTAAACCCCAACTTGTACTCAGTCGTATTTTTTGGAGGCACATTTATAGGCATGAGCGCCCCACATCGATTTGGTATTTACACGGTTGCTAGTTCATCTATTTTATTTTCGTTACTATTTGAATACTTAGTACCTAAGCTCGATGGCTATGGCGGTGCATTAGGTATTAGCGCATTTTTGTCGGTGTGTATTTGCCATATGTGCATTTTATTAGGCGCCCCGAGAAGTAAAAAGCCAACCCCAAAATAAAATAGTTAAATACTAAAAAAACCCTCTTGTTAATTTTAATACTTAAGTTAAATTCAACATCAAAAAATTCATACCTTGGTATGTTCCTTTTTTCTACAACTCTGTTAAAATCTTCTGCGAACTTTATTTACCCTAAATAAAGATTAATCATATATGGATTTATGAATATGAAAAAACTAATCGCAGTAGCAGCTTTATCTTTACTTCCTTTCTCTAACGCAATGGCTGACCAAGATATTGGTTGTGGTCTAGGCTCTATGTTATTTGCAGGACAACAAGGTAAAGGCGTTAAAATTTTAGGCGCTACAACTAACGGTACTTCTGGTAACCAAACTTTCGGTATCACTTTTGGTACTTTAGGTTGT
This sequence comes from Pseudoalteromonas carrageenovora IAM 12662, assembly GCF_900239935.1. Lineage (NCBI taxonomy): Bacteria > Pseudomonadati > Pseudomonadota > Gammaproteobacteria > Alteromonadales > Pseudoalteromonadaceae > Pseudoalteromonas > Pseudoalteromonas carrageenovora. Next base: position 758,979 of record NZ_LT965928.1, on the reverse strand, counting down.
GACGGTACTGGTACAGTAACTTCTTCTGAAAAAATCGCTTTATTCATCGATGGCAACATGGAGCAACTTGCTCGTGATATGTCTCAAGGTGAAGGCGAAACTTTAGCTACACTTGCTGAGGTTTGGGGTGTTGCAGAACAAGATAAAGCAGCATTTAACAAGCTTGCTCAAGCACAGTTTTCTTCAGTATTTACTTCTGAGAACGTAACTTCACAAACAGTGTTAGAAAACCTAAACACTGTTGTAGCAAGTGACGCACAACTAGCTTCTTATACTCTTTCTTAATCAGCTATTTAGCCGGTTTTATATGTATAAATAAAGCCACTAGAGTAACCTCTAGCGGCTTTTTTTTATGGTTTTGGGTATGCAAAAAATATTAGTTATTCTGTTAGTTACGCTCTTTAGTACATATTCTAATGCTAAAAGTATTGAAAATAATACGTTAGCCACACACCCTTACTGGCTCAAATTAGGCCACTACCGCAATACCACATTAGGTAGCTTTAAAAGTGAAGTAGACAGTGCTGAGTTTTTTATAGCACCCACAGGTAAAACAAACCCAGTTGATGAGCTAAATGCCACCATTAGCGCATTTAATGGCAATAAAACCAGCCAACAAAAATACAGCTGCCAATTTCCTGCTCGCTACACATGGCTAAAATCAAAAATTAATAATAATTGGCCTGCACTTAATTGCCCTGAGCTTTTAGCATGGCAACAAGTAATTAATCCTCAAGGGGTTACGCTGGTATTTCCTACTGCATTTATGAATAGCCCTTCATCAATGTTTGGGCATACATTGCTGCGTATTGACGCTAAAGATCAAACCCGTAATAAAGAACTTGTTGCTTTTGCTGTAAATTTTGCAGCAGAGCCTGATGGCTCCGATAACGCTGCTATGTATGCATTAAAAGGGCTTGTTGGTAGCTACCCTGGTAAGTTTTCGCTGATGCCGTATTACAAAAAAGTACGTGAATATAACGACTTAGAATCACGCGATATTTGGGAGTACAAACTAAATTTAACCGAGCAACAAGTAGAGCGGATTTTACTGCATTTATGGGAGCTACAAAGCGCCACTTTTGATTACTTTTTTATAGACGAAAACTGCTCGTATCAGTTACTGGGGCTATTACAATTAGCTAAAGACGATCTTAATTTAACTTCGCAATTTAACATGCAGGCTATTCCTTCAGACACTGTTGCCGCACTTAGAGACAACAACTTGCTGCAAGCTCCTAATTATCGCCCTGCTTTTGGCGCTAAGCTGTATCACTATTCAACACAGTTAAGCGATCAGCAACTTAGTGATGCTAGAGCGCTTATGCAAGGCAAACCATTAAATACCCGTAATTACTCACAAAAAGAGCTAGTAGCTATACTTGAAATGGCGTACGAATGGCTAAATTTTGAATTTTACGATAAAGCCCTTAACCGTGAAGAAATAGCCCCAAGGCTTACTAAGTTACTATTAATGCGCAGTAAGTATGCTGTCCCTTCCCCTTTATCTAAGCCCAAAAAACCTAAAGCCTCGCCAGAGCAAGGCCATGGTTCTTCAAGGCTAGCAGCTAAAAGAGTGCAAAATAATAACCAGCAAAATACCACCAACTTAGCTTATCGCCTTGCTTATCACGATTTACTCGACAGACCCGCAGGCTTTATACCCGGTGCACAAATTAACTTTTTTGACTTAGAAGCCAACCTTACAGATAACGGCAATAGCCACATTGAGCACTTTTACTTACTCGATGCTATGTCGCTTGCCCCCGATAACCGTGTATTTGATAGCTGGTCATGGAATATCAAAATGGGTTTTGACAGACAGCCAAATCAAAACAAACGCTCAGGCCGCTTTTTTACTAAAGGTGGATATGGTAAGTCTTACGGTAATCCAAACAGTGTGCATGGCTATATTTTGGGACAATTTGAGCTAAATACTGGAGATACTTCTAACCAGCTAAGTGTAGGACTAGGCAGTGAGGCTGGCGTTATTTGGCAAGTAAATAACAAAAACAAGCTTGCGATTACAGGTAATATGTTTTGGCTAAGCGATAATGCCGCTAATAACCACAGCGAAGCTGCGCTAACTTGGAGCTACGCATTGTCGCGCAATTTAGCACTGCGCAGCCAAATAAAGCACGAAAAATGGCATAGCCACAATACAGCTGCTAGCTTAGCCCTGCAGTTTTACTTTTAAGGCTTTATTTAACTTTAACGCTACTTGTTGGGTAGCCAAGTACTGCCTTACATTTAGCTTTTAAACCTTTTGCTATGAACGCACTTTTAAATAAATGAGCCCACTGATGAAACGTTATCAGCAGTGGGCTATTACTATTTAATTGCCCTACTATGCCGTATTTGCATGGCTGATTTTTATCTTCTTCTACAAAGGTATCAAATAGCTTATCCCAAATAATAAGCACGCCTGCAAAGTTTTTATCAAGGTAGCTTTTATTAATCGCATGATGAACCCGATGGTGAGACGGCGTATTAAATACGCTTTCAAACCAGCCTAACTTGCCTACTATTTGCGTATGCACAAAAAATTGATACGCCAAATTAAGTGCTACTACGCTAAATACGGTTAATGGGTCAAAGCCTAGCAAGATTATAGGTAGCCAAAATACCCACATACCCGCTACGGGGTACATTACACTTTGCCTAAATGCAGTTGTAAAATTCATTTTGGTAGAGCTGTGATGCACTACATGCGCAGCCCACAGCCAGTGAATATGATGCGATGCCCGATGAAACCAATAATATAAAAAATCTTGTAGTAAAAAGGCAAAAGCTATGCTTAAAATACTTAGTTCAATATCAAATAACCTGTATTCATACAGCCAATAAAAAAAAGGCATTAGCAGTAATAAAGCAAGTGTATCAGCACCTTGATGGAGTAGCGCTAAGGCAGTATTTGCCAGGCTGTCTTTTATGTCGTAATAACGTTTAAACTTAATAAACTCGTAGCAAACAAAAAGCAAAAATACCGGGCTTAGGGCGAGTAAAATAATGTCTGAGCTCATACATCACCCGCTAGCAAATAATGTTCTAATTTATTTAATGCTTGGGTTATGTCTTTTGTAATTACATATTTTAGAAGAATATTTGGCAGCCACCAAGGCGCTTTGCCTTGAATATAGTAACTTAAGTTTGTTTTAAAACCTTCTAGCGATGTATTTGCGCTTAGGTATATATCGCCTTGGTGATTAGCGACAGGTTTATTACCTATTATTTGATAGCAAATATGGCTTTGATTAGCACTTATAATTTGCTCGTTAAACGCCGTATTTGCCATTTCAACTTGCCGAATAGCGCCTTTACCCCCTTTTAGTTCACCGTTATTTGCAGCCGCTATTAGCTTAAATTTAGCATTAAAAAATCGCCCTAGTTGCTTATGATTTAACAGTATTTCTGTTATTTTTGAAGGCGGTGCATCAAGCGTTTTCTTTATTTTAATAAAAATCATTATTTACAGTATGAGGTTATTTAGCATTCAACTAGCATATAAAAACTTAACATGGCAAACTTGCTCATACACGACCATTTATTAGCTTTAGACGACAAATGCACACATTGGCTGATCATTATTTTTCGAGTATTTTAGATTACTTGCAAACTCAAGATGTTGATAATAAAGCGGCACTTAATGCCATCAGTTTTAATGAGTATGTAAATAAAAGCAGCCAGCAACTTGCTCCGCGTATAAGCTTACAGAGTTACAACGCATTATTAAGTTTTGCCAGCACGGCACTTAACAACCCACTATTTGGATTTGAGCTAGGAAAACATATTCGCACTGCCGATTACGGTGTACTGGGCTATTTAATTGAATCAAGCGATAACCTTAGCAATGCAATACAAGCGCTTTTAAACTACGACAGCTTAGTAGCCAATATTGGTAAAGCTCAATTTTTATCAAATAGCGACACAGCAACCGTTCGCTGGCTGGCGCATCCGAGCTGTAATGAACAAGTTGTATTACGAAATATGACTGCGTGGGTGAGTGTTATTCGCCAGCTAATAAGCTCATCACTTTCACCAAGTAGTATTAGCTTTACCTATAATTGGCAGTTAAAGCAACAGCAGCACTTAGAGTCGTGGTTTGCTTGCCCAGTTAAAAGTAATGCGCAATATAACCAGATAAACTTTCCAAGCGGTTACTTAACCCTTGCATTTAAAACCGACAATGCCGTTATAAATAAAACATTTAAACAACTATCTGAACAGCAGTTAACTAGCCTAAAAAGCCAAGGATGTATAAGTGAAAAAGTTAAACAATTACTTACAGCAAAAACTACATTGCAAAACTGCAACCTATTAGGCATAGCAAATGCGCTCAATGTAACGCCTCGTACATTACAACGGCGCTTAAAAAAACAAAGCTTAACTTTTGCTCAACTACTCGAAAAAGAACGTAAAAGTCGTGTTGTTAATTTATTAGGTAATATGCCGCTTACTGAAGTATCAAACATTTTAGGTTTTACAGATCAAAGCTCTTTCAATCGTGCTTTTATGAGGTGGCATAATTGCTCGCCCTTAAAATTTATAAAAGGCAATATTCAAAACCAAAAATAACTATTTACTTACATTAAATATACATTACATATATACCTTTTAAGCTACACTCATTACACTAGCTGTAATATTACTTAAAAAGATTTATTTATGTTTGTGCGTGTTGTATTTAGTGCCATGGTAATGATGTTGTATAGCGCCCTATGCAACGCTCATTCTGTCACTTTTATTGCCGAAGACCTTCCGCCGTATCATTTTATAAATAAAAATAACGAACCCGATGGCGCATTAGTTGATATAGCAAAAGCAGTAATAAAGCAGAGCCATTTAACCGCCAAGTTTGAAATAATGCCAATGGCACGTATTTTTAAGCAACAGCAAGCAAATTCTAACGCAATAATGCTATCGCTATTAAAAACACCAAATCGTGTTAACAACTTTACTTGGTTAGGCGAGGTATATTTTGCAGATGCTTATTTAATTAGTTTAAAAAGCCACATAGATGAGGTCGTTCACTTAAATTTTGCTAAAGAATATAAAGTGGCTACCATTCGAGGCTATTCAAGCGAAGCTTACTTAAAGCGTAAAGGGTTTACAGAAAACAAAAACCTAGTTCTTGTTAGTTATTACCAACAACTTTGGCAAATGCTATATAAAAATCGTATCGATTTTGTAGTAACGAATACACTCACCCTTAATAATGAGTTGGAAAGTTCAGGGCTCGACCCAAATCTAATAACCAAACGCATTCATCTAGATGAGCTACCCTCTTCTCTTAATTTTGCTGCAAGCAAGCTTTTTGATTCTCAATCTGCACAAGAAATTGCTCAAGGTTTAGCACTTATAAAAGAAAATGGTGAATACAGCGCTATTTTACAAAAGTGGCAACTGCCCATACCAAGCACTGCCAACAAGTTGTAATAAATAGCGCCTATAATTTTAGCAAAGCTAACAATGCTACTTGGCTATGCGAACAATCAAAACACCTCAAGGTATTACGCTTAACTACCAAGACGAAGGCGATAAAAAATCCCCTGTAATAATTTTAATTATGGGCTTGGGCGCACAAATGACCGTGTGGCCCGACTCGCTTTACTATGGCTTGGTAAAAAAAGGCTTTAGAGTTATTCGTTTTGATAACCGCGATACTGGTCTTTCAACTCACTTAGAGCACCACACAAACCCCAGCTTATTTAAATCGTGGTTGAGTAAACGCTTACCAATACGCGCTAAAACTCCTTACTTACTTGATGACATGGCTGATGACGTACTGGCGCTTATGGCAGCCCTTAAAATTAAAAAAGCACATTTTGTGGGGGCTTCTATGGGCGGTATGATAGCCCAGTTAATTGCAGCACAGCATAAAAAAAAGGTGCTCAGTTTAACCACTATTATGTCGAGCTCTAGCCTGCCAAGGCTTAGTGCTAAAAGCATTGGCGTATTTATAAAGCTTGCAAAATTACAGCCTAAAAATACCAGCCACGATGAGGCAATAAATTATAATATTAAGCTTAATCAACTTATTGGCAGCCCTGCTTATCCGCAAACAGAAGGCGCACTTCGCCTGCATGCAACTCAAATTGTAAAACGCTCATATAATCCTAATGGCTATAAGCGCCAATTAGTTGCTATGGCCGCAAGTAAAAACAGGCAACATTTAATACGTAAAATTAAAACGCCCACTTTAGTAATTCATGGCTGCGACGATGTGGTAATACCCGTAAGTGCAGGCAAAAAAACAGCCGCACTTATAAAAAAAGCCAAGCTAAGAGTAGTCCCTGGGATGGGCCATAACTTTGCGCCAGAACTTATGCCCCTTATGACAAAGTGGATAGTTAAGCATGTAAAAAAAGCGCAGCGCAAACACCTAAATAAAAAACGCAAAAAACAACAGCAACAAAAAACCACATTGGTATAACCAAAAAAGGGCTATAAAAATTAAATAGACAAAAAATTGGTAATGTTGATATTTTAAATTGGTATGTTAGATTAAAGTTAAGCGAAGTTAATATCGCTCATTTTTAATATCATCACACAGAGACAACAATGAAAAATCTAACATCTACTTTTAAACTCACAGCACTGGCTGCTGTTACTCCTTTATTATTTATGGGCTGCGCTAGTACAAATACTAAACTTGAAAATAATGCAGCAGTCCCTGCATCAAAATTTGATTTATCAAACTGGAAAATTAACGTACCTGTCGATTTAAACAACGACGGAAAAATTGATACAGTAGACGTTAAAGAAATTCAAACTTACGCGCACCCTGATTTTTTCTACTTGGATGATCAGGGTTATATGGTATTTGCCTCGCCAAATAAAGCACTTACCAGCGCAAACTCAACCAATACCCGTAGTGAATTACGACAAATGATCCGCGGAACAAACACTAAAATAAAAACTAAAAATTCAAAAAACAATTTTGCACTTGCTGTGCACCCGCTATCGGAGCGTTTTGGCTCAGTAGGCGGAAAAATGGAAGCCACGCTCAAAGTTGATCATGTAGCCCTGCGTGCAAACGATCCGAGTAAAAAAGCCGCTTATTCTGTGGTGGTAGGGCAAATTCACGCAGGTAAAGATCAGGCACTTATAGACACTAAGCTGGGTTTTGGCTGGGGTAACGAACCACTTAAAATTTATTACAAAAAATGGCCAGGGCATAAAACCGGATCGGTATTTTGGAACTACGAGCGTAACTTACCAAAAAAAGATCCTAACCGAACCGACATTACTTACCCTGTATGGGGCAACACCTGGGAAAACCCAGATGACCCAGCGGCTAACGGTATTGCACTAGGTGACGAGTTTAGCTACACCGTGAACGTACATAAAAATGTTATGCACCTTACATTTAGTGCTCAAGGCAAAAAAGACGTTAACTACTCTATTAACTTAGGTAATAACGTAGATGCTTATGGCAAAGTAGATGATAAAGATCATCCTAATGGCTACGCTGCCGATTGGCATTACTTTAAAGCGGGTGCGTATAACCAATGTAGTACCAAAAGCGCTAAAGGAATTTGGTACCCAGGTTGTTTAGGTACGGGTGATTGGGCTACAGACAAGCAAAATGGCGATTACGCGCAAGTAAGCTTTAAAAAATTAGTATTAAGCCCATCAACTAAGCCGTAAGCGTTGTTGTAGTTAAGTAGTTTTTAAGTGATGTAAACAGTGGCGATGGTAAATTATTAATGTCGCACCAGCGCCACTGAATACATTTATTTGGCTCGTTTAGCACAGGCTCACCGCCTTCGTAATCGGCTTTTACATATAAAGTAATGTAATGTTTATTTTCAGCACTAAAAAAATCGTTAGTAAAATCTAGCTTAGTTACTTTACTTACATTTAGCCCTGTTTCCTCACATACCTCGCGTATTGCACATTGCTCAACGCTTTCGCCAAATTCTAAATGCCCGCCGGGCGTTGCCCATGTATTTGCACCATGTGCACCTATTCGCTCACCTAATAAAATAGTGTTTTGGCGCATAATAATAACCGCCACACCTACTCGCACTGTATTACTCATAAATTTTTTCACTCATTTTAATTGCCCGCCATGCTGAGCTACACACTTTATTTTGTCAATTTAGCTATATAAAAAACACTTTTCTGATTAACTTTTAGCCGACCATAGTCGAATACCTATTGCTTAAAAAAAGGCCTACTTTTGTAAGGTCTCTCACACACATTTAGTATTAGGAGCCAATTATGTTAGGCCCGTATAAACAGCATTATAATAATTTTAAGCAAAGCCCAGAGCAGTTTTGGCTCGAACAAGCAAAGCGCCTACCTTGGTACAAAAAACCCGAACACGCCTACATACAAGACAACGACGGCCTTTACCACTGGTTTGACGGTGGCCAATTAAATAGCAGCTTTTTAGCGCTCGACCAGCATGTAATTGCTGGCTTTGGTGAACAAACAGCTCTCATTTACGACTCCCCCGTAACCAATACCAAGCAAACGTATAGTTACTTACAACTACAACAGCAGGTAGCTAAATTTGCAGGTGTAATGCAATCGTTAGGCGTTACTAAAGGCGACCGGGTTGTTATTTACATGCCTATGATCCCCCAAGCTGTAATAGGCATGTTGGCCTGCGCCCGCTTAGGAGCAATTCATTCAGTGGTATTTGGTGGATTTGCAGCCCACGAATTAGCTGTACGCATTGATGATGCTAAACCAAAGCTAGTACTGAGCGCTTCATGTGGCGTAGAGGTAGATAGCATTATTGAATACAAACCACTGCTAGATAACGCTTTAGACCTTGCCACACACAAGGTAGATCATTGTGTTATTTATCAGCGCGAGCAAGCAATTGCGCCATTAACGCCTACACGCGATATCAATTGGGACAACGCAATGCAAAGCGCCAAAGAAGTTGCGCCTGTTGCCGTAAATGCAAGTGACCCACTTTATATTTTATATACCTCTGGCACCACAGGCACACCTAAAGGTGTTGTGCGCGAAAACGGCGGCCACGCAGTTGCTATGCACTACAGCATGGAAACCGTTTACGGCATGCAGCCCGGTGATGTGTTTTGGGCTGCTTCAGATATTGGCTGGGTAGTTGGACACTCATACATAGTGTATGCGCCGCTAATGTACCGGTGCACCACTATTTTATTTGAAGGCAAACCTGTACGCACTCCCGACGCCAATGCATTTTGGCGAGTGGTTGAAGAGTATAAGGTAAATGCATTATTTAGCGCGCCAACTGCATTTAGAGCAATAAAAAAAGAAGACCCTAACGCAGAGGGCTTTAAGCAATACAACACCAGTAGTTTAAAACGCTTATTTTTAGCGGGCGAGCGGCTAGACCCGCCAACTTACAACTGGCTAAAAGAAAAAACCAACCTACCAATACTCGATCACTGGTGGCAAACCGAAACCGGCTGGGCCATTGCTTGTAACCCTGTAGGCATAGAAGAATTAGCAACAAAACCAGGCAGCTCAACAGTGCCAACCCCTGGGTTTGATGTGCAAATACTAAATATGCATGGCGAGCAATGCGCGCCAAACGAGCAAGGTGCTGTAGTGATAAAACTGCCGTTGCCACCAGGTTGCATGCCAACCATTTGGCAAAATACACCACGTTTTAAAACAGGTTACCTAACGGAGTACCCGGGTTACTACCTTTCGGGCGATGGTGGCTACATAGATGACGACGGCTACTTATTTATAATGGGCCGCACAGACGATGTTATAAATGTAGCAGGCCATAGGCTTTCAACTGGTGAAATGGAAGAAATAGTCGCGGCGCACCCAGCCGTTGCCGAATGCGCTGTGTTTGGGGTTACCGATAACCTAAAAGGGCAATTACCTATGGCGATGATTGTTCTTAAAAACGACTTTACCGGCTCCCCTACCGATGTAGAGCAAGAGCTTGTGCAAACAGTACGCAGCCAAATAGGCGCTATAGCGTGCCTTAAAACGATAGTAAGCGTAGAGCGATTACCAAAAACTCGTTCAGGTAAAATATTACGCAAAAATTTACGCCAATTGGTCGATGGCGACGAACTACAAATACCTTCAACCATAGACGATGCCGGTATTTTTGAAGAAATAAACCAACAAATAACTCAACGCTAAACCCAAAAATAACATAGCTATTTGTATAAATAGCTATGTTAGTTAACTTTTGCCGCCAATTTATTTAATAAAATTATTTTTATAAAAATCAGATAACTATTAAAAATTCTAGTAAAGTACAAAATGTAACTATAATAAAAATATACCCATAATAATGTAGGATTTATTGATGTTTGTTTTAAGTAAAAAGTACCTAGAAACTAAAAACTATAACGAAGAGCTAGCAAAACAAATTGAAGAGTTAACTGCGCATAACGAACTACTATTACAAGAAAACAAACACTTAGAACAACAGCTAAGCTTTACACAAACCACAAATGACGAACAATTTACCGAAAACTTACTTTCAAGCTCTATAGATTGCATAAGCCAAATTGAAGGTGTTCGCCAAACGGTGCTTGAGTCTTACTCAACCATTGAGCAAGAGAGCCAAGTTAGCTATAAAATAAATGAGCTTTTAAATAACTCAAACGAATCATTAATGCATATAGCCAGCGAGATGGAACTTATGACCCATAAAATGGGTAGCATGAGTGAAAACATATCTGGCCTTTCAAGCCTTGCTGGTAGTATTAATACCTTTGTATCGACCATTTCTAAAATATCGGATCAAACAAATTTATTAGCACTTAATGCCGCCATTGAGGCTGCCCGAGCAGGTGAAGCTGGCCGAGGCTTTAGCGTGGTTGCCGACGAAGTACGCGTACTCGCTACTAACACAAATAAATCGGCTCAAGAGGTTGCCGACCTAGTAAAAGAAATTATCGATAAAACAGAAGTAACTGTAACTTCCGCCGACGACATACAACAAAATAACACACAACTTACTAGCAATTTTGCATCGCTGAATAGCGATTACGCATCAATCATTGATTTTTTCACCAGCATGAAAAACACCATTTCGCAGGCATCTATACGCTCATTTATTCAAACCGTTAAGTTAGATCATATTGTATGGAAAGGTGAAGTGTACGCCGTAGCCAATGGCAAAATTAATAAATCGATAGATGATTTTACCGATCACACCATGTGCCGCTTAGGTAAATGGTACAAGTCAGACGAATCAAATGAATACAAATCACTAAGCGCATTTAAACAAATAGACAAGCCCCACAGTGAAGTACACAAAAACGGCGTACAAGCGCTACAACTAATTAAGCAAGGCAAAAAAGCCGAAGCTGTTAAACACATACACTTAATGGAATCAGCCAGTGAACAAGTAATACATTTACTCGATCAGCTAGTTCGTTAAAAAATAGCGGGCTAAATTAACTTTAGCCCGCTACCTTTTCTATAAAAGCTGAAATTTATTCCTTACTTGCACTTTCTTACTTAACTAACCTATAAAAAACGTTAAACAGGAATGTGCATGTCTCGCTTATTACAAACACTAATCGCTACCAGCCTATTACTTATTGGTTTTATGGCTCAAAGTTACGAAATTGAAGATTTAGGCGATGGCCTCCACCGCTTCATTGACGACAGACACCGCTCGGTATTTTTAATCACTCCACAAGGTGCAATAGTTACCGACCCACTTAATAAAAAAGCTGCTACTTGGTTAAAGGAGCAAATTAAAACTCGCTACAACGTACCGGTAAAATATGTTGTATACAGTCATAATCACAGCGACCATATTTACGGCGCAGAGGTATTTAAAAGCCCGAACACAACCTTTGTTGCGCACAAATTTACCGCACAAGATATTAAAAACACAAAAATAAAAACTGTTATGCCTAATCTTACCTTTGATGACGAACTAATACTTACCCTTGGCGGCTCAACCTTAAAACTTAACTACCACGGTCCTAATGATGGACGAGGCTCGGTAAGTATGCTGTTCGAAAAGCAAAAAACACTATTTGTGGTCGACTGGATAGTTATTGGCAGAATGCCATGGCAAAAACTATGGAGCTACGATATTCAAGGTATGATTAATTCAACCCAAGCGGTTTTAAAATACGACTTTAATACCTTTGTGGGCGGCCATGCCGATATGGGTAATAAAGCCGATGTAGCACGTTACTTACGCTATATAGAGCAGCTTTACAGCCAAGTAACCGCAGGCGCACTTGCAGGGCAAAGCCTAGAGCAAATAAAACAAAACGTTAAGCTCGATGAGTTTTCAGATTTAAAGCAATACCAAGCATGGTTGCCACTTAATATTGAAGGCGTATACGAGCGCCTTATGGAAGAGTCGGGCATGGGCTGGCGCAGCGATTTATAAATTGTATGTGTATGCATTTGTTGCTTAAATACAAGTGCATACGTATTCACATTGAATTAACAATGCGAGCTTGTGATAGTGCACTTTTTGTATGCTAAGGCGCCACCATGAAATTAGTTGCTTTACTGTTTAGCTTATCAATATTTGTAGTGCATACCAGCTATGCAAACACGCCCAAAGTGCAAGTAAGCAAGGGCCATATTGAGGTGATCGACAATATAGAATCACAGTTTGTAAAAAACCGTTTTTTAAATGTATGGTTACCGCCAGGTTACAGCAAAAACACCACATACGATGTACTTTACATGCACGATGGCCGCATGCTGTTTGATGCCAATAGCACATGGAACAAGCAAGAGTGGCGCGTAGATGAAGTAGCCGGCTCATTAATAGAGCAAGGCAAAGTACGCCCATTTATTGTGGTAGGCATTCCAAACGCCGTAGAAAACCGCCACAGCGAATACTACCCACAGCAACCGTTTGAGGCCTTGAGCAAACAAAAGCAAAACGCCCTATACCAGTTAGAAAAATACCCAGGCCACAAATTATTTGCCTCTAAGGTGTACTCAGACAGCTACTCACGCTTTTTAGTTAAAGAAGTTATTCCTTATATAGAGTCTAACTACAACGTAAATAAAGGCGCGCAGCACCGCTATATTGGTGGCTCTAGCATGGGTGGGCTTATATCGTGGTACACACTACTTAATTACCCTAACGAATTTTCAGGCGCTATTTGTATGTCGACCCACTGGCCAGGTATTTTTAGCCACGACGACGAAGTCTTTGCCGAGTTTCAAAATTACATTGCCAACAACATCGCAAAGCTGAGTAACCAAAAAGTGTATTTTGATTACGGCGACAGCACTTTAGATGCCATGTACCCTAAGCTACAAGCGCAAATTGATGATTTATTTATGGCGCAACAATACCCAGCAAAGCTATGGCAAAGCCAGTACTTCCCGGGGGAAGATCATACCGAAAACGCATGGGCAAAGCGCCTACACATTCCCCTTGAGTTTATGTTTAGAAAAACCAAGCAAGCTGCGGCCGAATAATCATTTATACCAATCTGCTTAATTAAGTGATCTATTTTGATGATTAGTATTATAAGTAATACGCCCTATCAGTAATCATTAAAAAGCGGCTTAACGTTCATTGCGTTAAGCCGCTTTTTTAATAGACTTTTAAACCTAATTAACCAAATAATTAACTAAAATCGACCACCACTTCATAGCGCCCTGGCATGTCGTTTACATCGTAAACCCAGCCGTGGCGTTTTATTATTTTTTCGCTTAATTGTAGGCCTAGTCCGTACCCTATGCTGACGTGTTTTGCTAAGGGCTCGCTCGCTTTAGGGGCATCGCCCTGCTCACTACAATTAACAATAGTGACTTTACTGCCTTGCTGCGTAATGTGTACTTGGCCAAATTGGGTATGTTGGTAGGCATTACGAATTAAATTAGTCAGTACAATTTGGCACGCAGTAGCATCGGTTGTAATAACGCTCTCTTGTTGGGTGTTTAAAACCACCTCAACGTGCTTCGCATTAAGCAAGTAGTTAAGCTCATTACTCAGGGTCGTTATTTTATCACTAAGGTTTACAGGTTCTGGACTACTTTGCTGATCTTCGTTGCGGCTTAGCCATAATAACGTATCGGTTAAATCGTTCATGGTTAAACCGGCGCGCTCTATACGCTCAAGTGTAAGCTGTTGTTTATCACTTAACGGGGCTTTTTCGCTCAGCCGATTGAGTAGCTCAACGTTACTGCGAATAACCGAAATTGGCGTACGCAGCTCGTGGCTGGCATAGCTTAAAAAGCGCTGCTCGCGCTCTACGCTTTCATTCGCCGAAAGCAAGCTGCTGCGTATTAATGTGGCTAAAGTGTTTAGTTCGTTATATGTAAAATCGGGCGGTGTTTGCTGTAGATTAGTTTGGTTTAACGATTTAGCCCAGCCCCTTAACGACTCCACTGGCTTAGCTATTTTTTTCATTACCATAAACAAAAAAAACGCAAATAACACAATGGCAGCAATGCCTGTAATGGCAATCCATAGCATGCGTTGTTCGGGCTCTATATTAGCGAGCAATTGTGGTTTGTCTTTTTCGAGCATAATGCGCGATATATAACGCGGCTCGCCTTCGGGGTTTGGATAATACACCACAAAAAATAAATTTTGCGGCATAGAAAACATCGATGGCCTGTCTTTTGTTTTATGTAAAAGCCCCACTTCTGTTGGTTTTTTAAAACGTTGCTGAATTGACGCAGGCATGTCTTCCCAGCGGCTTGCAATATTAAAGCCCACCAGCTCTTTTGTTTCCCCTGGCTTTACTTCTGTGGTTTGCGAAAGCTTTAACATAACCCCGTTTAAGCCTTTATCTAGCCCATCAATAAAGTAATTTACACTTAAAAACGAAAAGCCAATGGCCATAGCAGAGCTAAGCACCACCATACTGGCAAAAAAGTAGAGCCTTAAACTAGGCCTTATTTTCATTGTGGTTGCCCTTCATTTGCTGTTATTGCAAAGCCCACACTAGGAATGGTCTCAAGTGTAACTTGGTGTGTGGTGGCTTCTAATTGCTTACGTAAATGATGCACATGCACTTTTAAACTGTTGCTGTCGGGCTGCTCTTCGCCCCATATAGCTTGCATAATTACACTGCGCGTAACAGGCTGCGGCGCATGGCGTACTAAGGTTTCTAGCAATTTAAATGCAATGGGCGATAACTTTAATGTTTGCCCCTCTACATCGGCACTGCGCTTTGCTAAATCTAAATTTAAATTAGCTAAGGTGAGGCGTTTTGCCTCACCACTTTTGCGCTTTGCCAGCACTTGTACCCGCGCTACTAGCTCTTTCATGGCAAAGGGTTTTACTAAATAGTCGTCGCTACCGGCGGCAAAGCCCTCTAGTTTGTTATCGAGGCTATCGCGTGCGGTCAACATTAATACCGGAATATCTTTACCTTGTTCACGCAATGTTTTGCACATTGTTAAGCCGTCCATTTTGGGCATGTTTACATCTAAAATAATCATCTGATAATCATTAATTTGCAGTAAATTTAAGCCCAAAACGCCGTTACTTGCATGGTCACACTCAATGTCTTCTATATCGAGGTAATCAACAATTGTTGTTGCCAGGTCTATGTCGTCTTCAACCAGTAGTACGTTTATCATTAAGAGGCAGCTCCTTGGGTGCGTTTACCACTTAAAAAGTCTAACACATTGGCAAGTAAGCGCTTAATGTCTATTTGAATCATTAATAATGCCGGAATAAGGATTAACGTAATAACCGTGGCAAACAAAATACCATAACCAAGTGATGCCGCAGCAGGGATTAAAAACTGTGCCTGCATTGAGGTTTCGCTTAATAACGGCACTAAGCCCGCATAGGTTGTAATTGAGGTAAGCATTACCGCGCGCAGGCGGCTTGTGCACGACTCTACAATGGCATCGTGCGTGCTCATGCCTTCATCTTTTACCAGCTCGTTAAAGCGCGATACCAATAATAGGCTGTCGTTTACAACCACCCCACTGAGCGCCAAAATACCATTTAAAGAAAGTATGCTGATGGTTAAGTCGTTCCACCAATGGCCTAAAATAGCACCCACAATACCAAACGGAATCGCCACCATAATCAATACTGGTTGAATGTACGATTTAAGCGGAATCGCCAGCAATACGTAAATAACTAATAACGCGGCTATAAACATAGTGGCCATTGAGCCTGTTGTTTCGTCTTGCTCTTCGGCTTCTCCGGCAAAGTGAATACTTAAGTTAGGAAATTGCGCGTTAAGCTCAGGTACTAAATCGCGGCTTAAGTTAGCAACTAATTCGTTAGATGCCACAATGTTTTTATCTACTTGTGCGCTTAAGTAAATTGCACGTAAGCCATCAATGCGGGTTATTTCATCTTGCTGATATTCGCTGCTTATATTGGCTACGTTAACCAAAGGTACTACGGTGCCATCGGGTAACCTTATACGCGATTGCATTATATCGGCTGGTGTTTTACGGGCGTTTTCTGGGTAACGTACACGTACTTTTACTTCGTCTTTATCGCGCTGGTAACGCTGTACAATTGCTCCACCAAAAGCTTGTAAAACCTGCTCTGATAGGCTCGCCGTATCCATACCTAAAGCGCGCCCTTGTGCATTTAAGCTAAATTTAAGCTGTGGCTGACCTGGGTTTAAATTATCGTCTATGCCATTAACACCAGCAGTATTTTGTAAGCGCTCTTTAAACAGTGCGCCTGCGGCCATTACAGTTTCGTCATCCCACGCTTTTAACTCTACTTTAAAGTTATCGACCATTTTACGTGTAGCCAATACTTGTAGTTTTTTGCTGCCCTCTGGCATACCGACAAGGCGCTGCCATTCTTGTGCAAATTCGCTTGCAGTAAAGTCGCCCTCGTTTAATAGCTCAACACTTACCGTACCGCTAGTATCGCTACTGCTCACTAATTGTAAGCTCGTTATTTCGCTCTCTTGCGAGTCAAACTTATCCATTAAATTTTGCTGGGCTTGTAGTGCACTTTGCTCAAGCGCTAACAAGTTTTTATTAGTTTGTCCGTACGCTGCATCGTTTTGCATAACAAGTTCAGCGGTTACGGTATCGCCGGCAATACTTGGGAAAAAACCTACTTTTACTGCACCGGTCATAGGCATACCAACAACCAGAATAAAAAAGGCCACAAATGCAGCAACAATGGCGTATCTAAATCGTAACGAGTATTCAATAACGCGGCGGTACACTTTATCGCTAAACCAAGTTAGGCTGCTGTCGGCGCCGTGCTGCACCTTTGACCACAAGCCACTAAGGCCCGACTTTAACTGACGTTTAGTACTTACGTGGGCTAAATGCGACGGTAAAATAAGTTTTGATTCAACAACCGAAAGCAGTAAACAAATCGTCACTACGGTCGCAAACTGAGAGTAAATTTTACCTAAATTGCCAGATACATTCGAAAGCGCAACAAACGCAGCTACCGTGGTTAATACGCCAAATATGGTGGGTACAGCCACCTTCATGGTGCCTAAAATCGTGTTATTAAGGGTGTCGCCGTGTTTTTTGCGAGTGGTGTAAATACTCTCCCCCACAACCACGGCATCGTCAACCACGATCCCCAGTGCCATAATAAAACCAAAGGTGGTCATTTCATTTATAGTCAGTGCGGTGTAGCTGTCGGTCATAAAGTACAGCGTGCCAAAAAATACAAATGGCAAGCCACCCGCAACCCATAGCGCAACGCGTACATTTAAAAATATCGCTAAAATAACAAACACCATAATAATACCGGTTACAGCATTTTTAGTAAGCAGCGATAGGCGCTCGGTGATCATGGTGCTTTTGTCGTGCCAGCTTTCAAGCTCTACATTTTGCGGTAATAAGCCGCGCTCGTGCCATGTATCAATTACGCTTTGTGCTTGCTCAACTATGGTGGTTATATCGCTATTTTCATCCATTAAAATTTCAATGCCTACGGCATTTTTCTGGTTATAACGACTTAGTGAGTTGGTATCTTCTGCGAATGTGTCGGTAACGGTTGCTACATCACCTAATTTAATTTGTGTGCCTGATTGCGTTTTAAGTAACACAATATTGGCAAAGTCGCGCTGCCAGTAAGCTTGATCTGCCGCTTTTAGGCGCATTATTTTATTGCTATCGCGCAAGCTAGTAGAAAGCGGGCTCGATGATTCGTTGTTAATCACCTCGCTTACATCGCTAATTGTTAAACCGTAGGCTTGTAGTTTGCCTTCGTCGATTTCTACCGACATCATAGGATCAAGCACGCCCGATTGCTCTACATCGCTAATGCCCGATTTAGCTAATAAATCGGCTTTTAGTTTTTCACCTAGGTTTTGCAAAGTATGGCGGTCGGCATCACCAAATAATTGTAAGGTTAATGCGTGATCTTGCCTGCGCGCTTTGTCGATCACCGGCTCTTCGGCATCTGCCGGAAAGTTATTTATGGCATCAACTTGGTTTTTAACATCGGTGAGTAGCTCATCAAGCGAGTAATCGGTTTTTTTCTCAATGCTTACATGGCTGCCGCTGGCATCAGATGTAGAGGTAATGCGCTTAATACCCGGTACGGTTTCAAGGGCCTCTTCTACTTTTAGGGCGATGCCTTCTTCTGCTTGTAAGGCATCGCCACTGTCGTAAACCACCGATACCGAAATAGTATCTGGCTCAAGGCTTGGAAACGCCTCTTTACGCAAAGTAGAAAGCGACATTATGCCCATAACTATTACGCTAATGAGTAATAAATTGGCGGCTACTGAGTTGTTAGCAAACCAGCTAATAATACCGTGCAAAGGGTTAGTATTATTAGGTAATTGCGGTGCTTGATGCGGGCTCATTATGGCATCTCCTCAACAATTGGGTTTACTAACATATCGTTTAAGTAGCTTACGAGTGGGCGAGCCACCACACGTAAATTAGTGTGTCCTTCAATAGGAGAGATATAAACGTAATCACCGCGCTCAAATAGTTTTTGCGCTTGAATGCTCATTAACGTGTTTTGCTCGTTTACGTACCAAATTAAGCCTTCTTGCGATACTGCTGAGGCGGGTAATTTAATTACGTTGTTAAGCGCTTTACCGGCAATTTGTACCGCTAAAAATGTACCTGGTAGCAATGGTGTTGCTTGCTCAAAAGGTTTGTCTAGCGCAACCACTACACTGCGCTGGCGAGAGCTATCGTCAAGATGCTGCTCAAAACGAGCAATGTAACCTTGCCACTGATTCTGTGTTGTTACATCACTTAAAATAACCTCGCCCGACTTATCGCTTGCCAGGTTTTGCCATTGGCTTAATGAAAGCGGTACGCTAATTTCTACTTTGTCGGTGCTGTTTAATGTAGCCAGTGTATCGCCAATGCTTACGTAAGTGCCTAAATCTACATCGCGCGATAAAATAACAGCATCAAACGGCGCACTTATATGGGTGTTTTTTTCATCACGCTGCGCAGTTTGTAGTGCGTATTGGGCGTTATCGGCCGTTGCTTGGGCGGCTTCTAGCTGTAGCGTTCTAAATACTAAAGGTGAGCTTGGCGCTTGTGTTACACCCGAGCGCTGCCATTCACGCTTTGCTTGGTTTCCTAAGTCTTGCTCTTCTTGTAGGGCAAGTTTGGCATCTGCCAATGTGGCTTTAGCGCTCGCGACTGCTTGTAAGTATTCGGTGTTATCTATTTGTGCAAGCACTTGGCCCTTTTTAACTACATTACCGGTAGCAAATTGCTCGCTCATATTGGTTATTTCGCCCTTAACTTGTGCTTTTAAGCTAAGTGCCCAGTGTGCTTTAGCCTCACCGTGGCCGCTAACATAGGCTTGATAAGTACTTGGCACAGCATTTATAACCGATACATTGGGTGACACAGATTTAGCCGGCTCTGGCTTTGGGCCATTTGCTTGCTGCGCCATTTTTTGGCCGTTATATGAAATAGCAAGCCCTATACAAACAATGGCAACAAGAGTTACAACAACAGGTACTGGCGAAATTTTCATGACGATACTCCAAGGCCCAAGGCAAGGCCTAAATCTATACGGTTAGTTAAAAGGGTGTAATTTATTTGGCTTAGCTGAGCTTGTAGGTCGTACACCTGCTGCTGCACGGTTAGTAAATCTAAAATATCAACCAAACCTTGCTGGTATTTGCTTTGGTAGTTGCTATAACTGCGCTTAGCACTGGCAAGTGCTTTACTAATTTGTAGCTGCTGCTGTGTTAATGATTGCTCTTGACCTAGTGCATTTTCTACTTCGTTTACGGCGCTAAGTAGCGTGTCTTGGTATTCCCAAAACGCTTGTTCGGCATTTAGTTTTGCAATATCAACTTGTGCACGAAGTGCCCCGCCTTGAAACAACGGCGCACTTAAACTGCCTAATAAGTTCCATACTGGGCTGGTTAATAATGCTTGGCTTGGTGTAGTTGCTAAATCGCTAAGCGATGCCGAAAGCGTAATGCTTGGCAGTAAATCTTTGTAAGCTACATCCACTAAATAACGTTTAGATTGAATATTGTAATAGGCACTTTGTAAATCGGGGCGACGCGCTAAATCTTGATCTGGTAGCGCGCTTAGCGGCTCAATTACCTCAGGTAAAACAGAGGTAGTAGGTAAGTTTTCAAGTTTATCAACGCCCACTAATAATACTAAAGCACGTTTAGCTTGCGCTATTTGTTCTTGATAATCGGCAATAGTGGCTCGGGTTGAGGCGGTATTTGTACGCGCGGTATCAAGGGCTTCTAAATCACCTAAGCCGTATTGGTAACGCTCAACAATACTTTGCTCGTTATTTTCTAAAACAGTTAAACGCTGCTGCTCTATGTTAAGTAAATCTTGCTGCAAAATAATGTTTAAATACGTGCGCATCACGCTGGCTACTAAGGTGTCTTTAGCGCCTTGGTAAGTGGCCTGATTACTGGCTATGGTCATGTCTTGCGCGGCTACGTTATCAGCAATTTTTTGCCATACGTCGGCCTCCCAGCTAACCCCTAGTGATGAGCTGTACTGCGTGCCAGTTGTTTCGTTGCGCTGAGCGTCAAAATCGGCATCTACACTAAACCACTGGCTTGCTGCGGTAACATCGCGCTGTGCATAAGCAAGTTTTAGCGCCACATGCACTTGGTTAAATGAAGGATTATTTGCAACGGCTTGGTTAATAAACGAATCAAGCCCCGCTATATTCACTAAATCAGTGATATAACTTACCTCGGTTGCATCATCTTGTGTGTATTGCCAATTTGCATGCTGCTTTAGCGATTGCTCGGTGCTATTACCTGTATAGCTTGGCTGGCTACTACACGCAGCAAGCGTGCAGCTAAGTGCAAGCAATAAAACCGTTGAGCGCTTTTTAAAATAAACCATTTAACTGTGCCTAATTTACATCATTACACACAGTGTATTAGGGCAAGGGTTAAGGATGGGTTAAAAGGGGTTAACTTGCTTTAGACAAATTAGTATTTGCCTCGTTTAGCCAAATTACGTAGCCTTTGGCAAAAATACTCACTTAAAACTCATATGCATAAATTAATTTTTACCCTTTTTTTAATACTCCCCACGTTATTGCAGGCTCAAGTAACCTTAAGTGATAAAACCATTAGATACAGTGGCCAAATCAACAAACAAAATAACAATACGGCAGCTGAGCTTTTAAAAACTAACCCTACAATTAATACATTTACGATTACCAGCGGCGGCGGAAACATAGATTTAGGGATGGACTTAGCCGAGTTAATTTTGGCGCATAAGCTAACGGTAAACATAAAGCAGTTTTGCTTTTCGTCGTGTGCTAATTATGTGTTGCTTGCTGGGCACCCTACTACAATTGAGCCCAATACGATTATTGGCTGGCATGGGGATGCAGCCTCAGCTAAGTGGTTAGATAGTGATATTGATGCCATGGTAAAGCATTTAAAAGAACCACAAAAAAGCAAAAAGTGGCAGGCATTACGCGCCCATTACGATGAGGTAATTGCTAAAGCAAGCTTGCGCGAAAAAGCCTTTTACACAAAGCTAAATGTAAATCACGACCTACTCACAGTAGGGCTAAAACCCAGTTTACGCAGTGCCGCCATAAAGCAACGTGCGCGTGGCTGGACGTACTCACCTAAGGTGCTTAACTATTTTGGAATTAGCAATATTAGCTATAATAATTGGCAACCTCGTTCAGTTAAAAATTTTCCGCTGCTTATTATTAGCGACTTAAACTAATAACCATCCCCCCACTTTACTAATCTCATTTTTACTCACAATAAAGCCCTGTTAATAGCAGGGTTTTGTGTTTTAGCTGCCTTAGAAATACTTTGTGGATACTCACTATTAATATGACAAATACTTCACACACTTTAAAATCTAATTGATATGCGTTATCATTCGTAACATCATTAACTTTTAATATTAACAATAATGAACAAGCTAATTAAATTTACCCCAATATTATGCGCGCTTGCGTTGGCTGGTTGTGGCGGTGGCTCTGGTAATACTGCTCCACAGTTTTCTCAACCTAATTTAAGTTTTACTGTAAACGAAGACACCGCTTTTTTAGGCCAAGTAACAGCTACCGACGATGACGCCTTAAGCTATACGCTTGCTAATGCACCAAGCAATGGCATCATAGCAGTTGAAGCAAACGGTGAATTTACCTACACACCATTTAGTAATTATTTTGGAGAAGACACAGCAACCATTAGCGCAAGCGATGGCAGCTTAACGGCTAATGTAGTGATACGCTTTAGCGTAGAAAATGTTAATGATGCCCCGCAGCTACTCACTACTAATGTATTTGTCACCTCTTCAACCACCACTCAAGGGGTTATTACTACACAAGACTTAGATGGCGACACCGTAACTATTAGCTTAATAACACCACCGAGTAATGGCGTAATGAGCATAAATAGCACCACGGGTGAATTTACCTATGAGGCTCAATCTCTAAGCAGCATTGATGAGCAATTTGAAATTAGCTACACAGATGGCCTAATTAGCGAGCCGTTAACTGCAATTATTTCACTAAGCCCATCTTATGTAACTAACGAAGATAAACTTAATTATTACTACAGCTCTAGTCTGTCGCACTTAAAACAAGCCGACGAGTTAAGCGCAAATATTGCCGATGAACTTTCTCGATATGAGGTATACGCAACCCAAGCTGCGGCCTATGCACGTGCAGGATTTTTAGATACTGCTAACGACTATTTAGCGCTAATAAACGAGCAAACAGCGCGTTCTTCGGCACTAAAAGATGTGGCACAAGCACTAGATGAAATAGGCCAAACAGAACAAGCTAACGATTACCGTGACCAAGCGGTGGCGGCCTACAACCAATACTTAGCTGATAAAGGCTTTGATAACATTGCCTCATCAGACGCATCAGCGCTTTATTCTTTAGTAAAAAGCTATTTAGCTGCTGATCAAGTTTCGCAAGCAAGTAATTTGTTAAATACAATTTCATTATACGCAGAGCAAGTACGCGAAGACGAATACACCTCAAGCTATGGCTACTTTTTAAATGGCGTACGCTTATCAATAGATGACGCCCTACAAAGCTATGCGCAAAGCCTAGATGAAAGCGATTTAACGCAAGCCAAATTGCTTGCTAATAATTACGCGCAACTTGCAGTAAAAACAGGTTACAGGCTAGTACGTAGCGGCGAATACGAAGGCCAACCATACGAGCAATACAAAACGCTACATGGTGCATGGGCTGCGCAATACCTTTATAGAGCTGGTGAATTTGAAGCGGCAAAAGACTATACCAACCAAGTACTTGCCATGTATGGTTCAACGGGTTTTGATAGTAACTACGCTTACTCTGCATCGCCTTACAGCGCCGCTACTTTGGATAACTACACTTACCCTATTCAATTTTTAGCAGGCTTAATTGAAGGCCTATACCAAAGCGGCGAAAACCCAGCAATAACGCTATCAGACAGCGAAACCGATATAAACAGCGCGCAAGAGCAAGTGTATGGTTTTAATATAGCTAATCGCCTGCTTGGTGGGGAAGATATAACGAGTGCCGCAGCACAAGCTCGCAGCTTTTTTATAGAAAATGGTGATTACAACGAATTTTTTAGAGCGCTAACATCGCTTGATAACGTCCCTGGCACAGGCCTAATTTTAAGTGAAGCTGGCAGAAACGATCTAGCACAGCAAGTATTTACCTATGCTGGCGACTTTATAGCCTCGGATGACTACATAAGCAAAGAATCATCAACCACGCTTTTAACCGGTTCCAAGGGCTGTAAATTGTTAGTTGATTTAACTGCGCAAGTCGGTGGTGATACAGCAAATTCCGCTAATAAATGCTTAACCATGCTTAATACGCTCAATGCAGGCGATATACGTACGCTAAGTAATACCTCATCAATTGCAGCTCATAATCAAGTAATAGTATCGCTTATTAAAGGCGGCTTATCGGAGCAAGTAGCTGGTGTACACAATCAACTACTTAGCTACATTGCACTAGATGAAGATACCGAAGACAGGTTTGAAGCCCGCTTAGAAACCTTAGGTTACTTAGTTAATGCAAACCAAACATCACTGGCAAGTACCACTTTAAATGATGCTATTACTGAAATAACGCCTGAGCTAAATGCATTAACAAGCGATCAGCTAGAAACTATTTTAGCCGCTGTTAAAGCCGAAGTAATTGGCTTAGAAGAAGCTCAAACAGGTGAATTTGAACGTTATTCTATGCTTTCAAGTATGGGCACTAACGCGGCGAATATTAGCGATTTTTCAGCAAACTATAGCAATGCAAAAACACAAGCTAGCACGCTTTTAAATACGCTTGAGCCTCTTATTTTAAACTTTGCCGATACAATTATTGCCGACAACATGGAAGATTTAGTAAACAGTTTTACGCTAATTAACGATACCACTAAAGCACAAAGCTTAATAAATAATGGCGTTAATGGCGAAGCCGATCAGCTTGAGCTTTACATAGGCATGACCAACTTAGTCGCCTCTCGTGATGACTTTAAAGGCATAGCTATTGCCAGCGTAGATACTGACCACGACGGCTTACCTAACTTCTTTTTACCTAACACCAGCGATGAAGATATAGCCTTAGCTGGATTAATTGCCGACCAAGACGCCGATAACGATGGCGTAATTGATAGCGAAGACACTACCCCACTAGGTATTTAACTAAGAGCCGTAATAAATGCAGACACCGACTACCCTCGCGTGTCTGCTTTTGCTTTCTCAGGGTGTATACGCCGCAGAGCAGCAACAGCAGACCGAACCAAAAACACAGCCATGTAACGACCTTAAAAATGAGCAAAAAGAGCGTTGTGAAGCACTTGAGCACATTGAAGTAAAAGGCCAGTACATAGGCATAGAAGTACCCGAAGTTATTGGGCGTTCTTACTTAAATCGTGACTTTATAAATGCCACACCTAAAGGCAACGGCGATATAAACGAGCTTATTGCATTGCTCCCTGGTGTACAGCTAAGCAACGAGGCTTACTCTATTGGTAGTTTGGCAGAAATCAGCGCACCAGAAATATCAATCTCAGGCGCGCAGCCATGGCAAACTGGCTTTTCATTAGATGGACTAAACTACAATAACCGCATAGACCCTGGTAGCAGCAGCCGCTTAAGCTCTTCATCAAACGATGTATCGGGCGGCGTGCAAAGCATGAATGTAAACTCCGATGTAGTTGAATCAATCACAGTATACGACCATAACATTCCGGCTGAGTTTGGTGGCTTTTCGGGTGGTATTGTTGATAGTAAAACCAAAAGCGTATTTACCAATGACAGTTTTAGCTTTGGTGTGCGAAGTAATCAAAGTAGCTGGGGGAGTTATCACTTTATAGAAGCCGATCAAGACAGCTCTCAGCAAAATGTTGATCAAAGCACACTTGAAACGCCTAAGTATGAAAAAATCAGCTATAACCTGCGTGCTAATAAACAAATTAATAAGCGCCATGGCGTAATGATGAGTGTTAGTTACTTAACCAGCGACATCAGCGATTTGTCGTTAGGGGAAGTCAAAACGCAAAGCCGTAAAAACATAAATGCCATTGTTAAATATGGTTATCGCAATGGCTGGGTAGACGCATTAGATTTAACTCTAATGTATTCACCTTACGAAGTAGATGACTTTATAACCGACGCCAAAGACAGCGACTTCCATTTAGAAGGCGGCGCCGTAGGCGCGGTCGCATCACTTACCCAGCACTTTGATTTTGCAACCTGGCGCAGCAACCTTAATTTTAGTATGAGTGATAGCAACCGAGAAGGCCCAGCGCACTTTTATAACTGGCTGCAAGCTAAAGGCAAAGATTGGGGACAATATGCCGACCAAGGCGATGCGCAAACACGCTACTCTCGCCAAGGAGGCTATGGCGCTTTAGATAACACCCAATACACCACCAGCTGGAAAAACACGCTAAATTTCAATTCATTTGAATTTGCAGGAACTGAGCATAATATTAAGGCCGGTATAGAGCTTATTCGCCAAGAAGTAGAGCGCGAACGCATACAAAATAGCTACAACTACGACTCCCCTATTATATGGTCTAGCGCTAGTACACCACTTAATTGCAGTGGTTACACGCTTGACTGCCAAGCGCTTGAAACCACTATATCTATTGACGAACTTGCAGCGCAGTTAGGGGGCGAAATTGATTTTAACAACCAAGATCACATAACAGCGTACAGCAACAATGTAACAACCACCGCGCAGTATTTTAATGGCCGCTTAGTAACCCCAGCAGAGTATATTAATGTAGCGTTAAATCGCGCCTCGTTTTATGCAACAGATAGCATCACCTTAGGGCAATTAAGCTTAAATTTAGGTATGCGCTACGAATACGATGACTTTTTAGCTAATCATAATATTGCGCCACGTCTATCCCTTGGTTACGATGTATTTAACAACAACCGCACTATTATTAGCGCAGGGGTAAACCGCTATTACGACTCAGCCATTATTGGTTATAAAGTAAAAGAGCAGCAGCGTTTTTCATATCGAGAGTATCGCCCAATTGAAAACGGCTACCTTCAAGGGTGGCTGCCGTCTAACTATACCGGCGCGTTTAAATACCGCTTTGATGATGTAAATACCCCCTACGATGACGAACTCGCATTAGGCATTGCGCACTCATTTGAAAAAGCAGGCAATATATCGCTCAAATATGTAAAACGTAAAAAGCATCAGCAGTTTTCTCAGGTTACCGATGAAGAAGCAGCTAGTGATGGCTATAAATACATTTATATGACTAACGAGGGTGATGGCAGCTCAGAGCGCTACTCTATCTCGTGGAGTGCACAGTTTGGTAAACACTCTTTATGGGCCAATGCCTCCTACGCTGAAAACAAAGTTTCAAACGACGAATACAGCGCTAGTGCAGAAAATACCCCCCTTGATGAACTCGTTTATTATCTCAATGCACAAGGCGAAGGCGAGCTTGTAACGCTTGGGCAGCTAGAGCAAATACGTACCAATTTTGGCACCCCAGTGTCAGGTGCGCTTGGCTGGAATGTTGATTGGAACAGCTCATTTAGTACAGGCTTAAATGTTACCTACAGTGACAGCTACACCAGCGCGGTAAGTACCGGGGCTAGCGAAAGTATTGGGCTTGAGCAAAGCTGTACAAGTTGCCCTGTAGAATCAAGCTTAGTTGATGTATACGAAGAGCAAGAAATACGCGCCAGAACCATGCTAGGGCTCAGTTTACGCTATAGCCATAACCTCACAAAAACCCAGTCTATTGACATAAGAGCAGATATTTCTAATTTATTAAATGCCCGCACTTACACAGTAAACGAAGGGGCATCAGGTATTGAGCCCGGGCGTATGTTTTGGGTAGGAGTTAGCTATAACTATGATTAGGTTATTAAGTATTTTTTTACTGTGCTCATTTAGCTTAAACGCCAAATCAACAATTAGTAACGATTTACGCTCACTTTATAGCAAAGGCCAAGCTCATTGGCCTGCTATTCAAACCAGTGACGGAAGAAGCGTTGAGCCCATGTCGCTTTTGCCTGTAGCATCGCCTAAGCCTGAGCACGTGGCACTAGGCGATAAGCTTTTTCATGATGTGCAGCTTTCACGTAATAATACCGTTAGCTGCGCCACCTGCCATGAACGCGACAAAGGCTTTCATGATGGCCGTACAACTGCCATAGGCATTGACAAGCAAATAGGCACGCGTAACACCCCCGCTATTTTTGGTATTGATCAATGGCAACATTTTTTTTGGGATGGACGCGCAAGCACCGCTGAGCAGCAAGCACTTATGCCAATAGAAAACCCAATTGAAATGGACTTAGATCCAAAAATAGCCTTAGCCCGAGTAAATAAAGATAAGAGTTACCGTGCATTTAATAAAAGCGCTTTTAATAGCAACACGTTAACCACCGAGCAAATGGCAAAAGCCTTAGTTGCGTTTGAACGCACATTAGCTGCGCCAAATAGCCGCTATAAAACTTTTTTAACGCAGCTTAATAAAAATCCACAACAAGCAGTTAGTAGCCTAAGTGATAGTGAGTTAAATGGCCTGCACCTATTTAGAACTAAAGCTAAATGCATGACTTGCCATAACGGCGCACTACTTAGCGACAACCAATTCCATGGCACAGGGCTGCATTATTACGGCCGCCGTTTTGAAGATAAAGGCCGCTACGATGCCACCCACAACCCTGAGCATATTGGCCAATTTAGAACCCCATCGCTATTAGGGTTAATGCAAACATTTCCGTGGATGCATAACGGCTTATTTGACGATTTAGCCGGCATTGTCGCCTTATATAACCATGGAGGAGTAAGGCCCAGACCACGAAAAAACCAACTAAACGACCCACACTTCCCTAAAACCACCAACCTGCTTATAAAGCTTAATTTAACCAAGCAAGAACAAGCAGACCTAGTGGCATTTTTACGGATTTTATAAATAGTAAGCTACTCACCTAAAGTGCGCGTGAGTAGCTAAGCGATATAAAATCGAGGCCTGGGTTGGGCTTTTTAATACCAGCGTTTGAATAATGAAAATACTTAAGTGACACGCTATGTTGCTCAGCCTCACCAAATTTCATGGCAATGCCTAGGCGGTCTTCAAACTGGTAATGTGTGCTTATGTTTTTTCCCGCAAATTTGGTGTCGTCTAATAAGCTTAAACCAATACCAAACTCGGCAAAAACGCGGTTCCCTGCAATACTGCCAATAGGATAAAAAATAACTGGCGAAAGCGATAAGCCTAAATTAGCGTCGTAGCGTTTTGGGTCATCGTATTCAAAAAAGTTAGCATTGGCTTCTAGGTAAATCTCTAGCTCTTCAAAGCCTTCAATTTGATAATCTAAGGCACATTGATAAGCCACCTTAACCCCTCGCACGTCTCCTTCACCTTGAATATAGCTCATCGAAAAGTAATCTTGTGCAGCCGTTGCAGCGCCTGCGTATAGCGTTATAGCTATTAAAAACAATTTATAAAGTTTCATGTTATTCACCTCAAGCAGCTCTATTTTTATTGCAATTGCTTGACCTAAACACAGCAAATTTAACTGCTATAGATTAAGCAATGATTCAATGAGGTGCATACTAATTGCATTTAACTATTTTGATAATTGCAATTTAAGTGGAATAACTTTCTTCAATATATTGATAATTAAACAGTGATTGAGCGCACGCTAACGTGTGTTGTTAACCGCTTATATTGCTGCTTAAAAAGCTGCCAACCCACAATACCCGACAAGGTATTACCGCATGCCATACCGATAAATAACCCTGTTAAACCGTAAAAATGCGAGCCTAACCAAAGTAGTGGTAAGTAACACAAAAATAGCCGCAATATGGAGATAAATAAGGCCGTGGTCGCAAACCCCAGCGCGTTACATACCGATACCGTGATCATACATACACCCAAAGCCGCGTAGCTCAGGGGCACAAAAGCAAAGTAATCTGTTAGGTTAGCAACTATTTCACTATTATTGCTAAGCGCATTTGCAAGCGGGTTAGCCACACCTAGCATAATAACCGCTAATAAAATTTGCATGCCAATTACAAAACCGCACGCAAGTTTTACTACACTTAATATTTGCCTAAGCTCGCCCCGCCCTTTTAAATTTCCAACAATGGGGGGCAGCGCCATGGTAAGCGCTAAGATCAAAATAATCGCAATATATTCAATACGGTTTGCAAGCCCCCAAGCTGCTACAGCAAACCCACCATACGCGGCAATCAGTGCCGTTACTATCATGGCTGAAATAGGCGGAATAAACTGTGAAAGTAAAGCCGGTGCCATCATTTTTGCAATGGCTTTTATTGCCTGCTCGGTGCGGTTTTTTAAAACGTCAAAAGTTATAAGTTCTCGTTTAATAAGCGTGTAAAACACCACTACTAAGCCTATTGCAAAAGCAACACAGCTTGCCCATGCAGCACCCGCTAACCCCATATCAAAGGTAAACATAAACAATGGGTCGAGCGCTATATTTAACACGCTGGTTAGCACCATAATTCGCCCAGGCAATAAGGTTTCGTTATGGGCACGGCAAATGCTGTAACCAAAATAAAGAAGCGCTCCAAGCCAGCAGCTTATTAGCCAAGGTAGCCTGTAAAGCTCGGTTAAATTAAATAACGAAGGCGTTGCACCCAACGCTAAAATTATAGGCTGTTGAAAAAACCACAACGCCAAACACAATAGCGTTACTATTACGGTGCCAATAAATACGATTAAACTACCTAAGTAGCGTGCGTAGTTAACTTTATTTTCCCCAAGTGCAGTAGAAATGGTCGCAGTTGCCGCAATACCTAAGCCTACTTGTACTCCCACAATTACCTGAAAAATAGCAATACTAAAGGCAACTACAGCGAGCGGCTCAGCGCCTAGCTTAGCAATAAAAATACTATCAACCAGCTGGCTTCCCATAATAGAAAACAAGCCAACCAACATAGGCCAAGTTTGCTTAAATAAATACTTTAAAAGTAATGATGTATTACGGCTCATAAGGCAGGCTCACTCTAAACTTAAAAATTTAAACGAGAAAAATACCGAAAAAAAAGGCGCTTATAGTAAGCGCCACAGGAAAAGTCACAATGAATAGGTTGTTAGTATATTTACACAACTAACTTTTGATAATATAGTTGTTTAAATAATCAGTTTATTGAAAAATTTGATAATGAATATTGCCCATTTAAATCTGTTTGTCAGAATCGCAACAACACACAATATTAGCTTAGCAGGCAAGGAGTTAGGCTTATCGGCTGCGGTTTCTAGCGCGCAAATGAATAAGCTTGAAGAAACCCTAGGCGTTAAACTTATGCACCGTACAACGCGTAAAGTGTCGTTAACTGAAGAAGGCCAAGCCTTTTTACCTCACGCCGAAGAAGTACTTGCTAATGTTGAAATGGCGCGCGCATCGGTAGGTATAGGCAGTGTAACTCCACAAGGAAAATTGCGCATTACCGCCCCTGCTTCGTTCGGGCGTATGCATATTATTCCTGCATTGGCTGGGTTTATTGAGCAATACCCCGACCTGACAATTGATTTACGCCTAAGTGATAGCATTATTGATATGGTTGGCGGAGGTTTTGATATAGCAATACGCGACGCCGCATTAAACGACTCAACCCTTATAGCCCGAAAGGTTGCCCGTGATAAACGCTTAATTTGCGCATCGCCTAAGTACCTTGCTAAACACGGCACACCTAAAACACCACAAGATTTAAAAAATCATACCTGCGTTAATCTTCATGGTTTAACTACGTGGTCGTTTACAACACCCGAAGGCCCACAAAATATTAAAACCAATAATGTATTACAAGCTGATAACGGTGAAGCGGTGCGCGATGCGTGCGTGCAAGGCTTAGGTATTACGTTAATGTCGAGCTGGTGTGCCTATAAAAAACTACAAAGTGGTGAGCTGGTACAAATTTTACAAGACTACCCACTTGCATCCGACACCGCTATTTGGAGTGTTTACCCAAGTTCGCGTTTATTAGCGCCAAAAGTAAGGGCCTTTATAGACTACTTTAGCGGCTACTTTGGTGACGAACCCTACTGGGAAAAAATATAATTATTTAACTGTAAAATATAAAAGCACAAACCTAGGTTTGTGCTTTTTGCGCTTTAAATATATGGAGCTTCATTGGTAAACCTTGGGCAAGTAAAAACAGCAGTTGCTAACTTGTACTTTTATACTTCGTATTTAATCGTGTAAGTTTATTAAATAACTTAATAACAACTCCCAATAATGTTAATTAAAAGCTAGCCATACATCTCAAACATATCAATAACTCTTTTAAAACTTTCATTTTATTTGCACAATTTATTGCCATACTAAAACCTACGTATATAAATCGTTTTGGGGTAAGTATGAGATCAATTAAACGAAGTCGTTTAAAAGCGCCTAGCGTTAACACTACAAAGACTAAACTCGCATTTTTCCTGCTTAGTGCCACGGTACTTTTAACTGCATGTGGCGAGCAGATAAAAAGCGAAAGTACACCTACCTCCCCAGAAGCTAAAAGCGCTAAAAACACGCTTATAAATACCGATGAATTTAATATTAAAGCCATGGTAAAGCTGCCAGAAACTGTTGAGTGTACGCTTGAAAACGGCCTACAAACTCAGTGTGCTCAAGTGGTTTTAAAATATCAGCCCGACAATATTGAAGTCGGCCCTTTTTGCCCAGAAACACTCGACGACGTAGGTGGAGTTTGGGATTGGGATGGCACCAATGCGGGGCTATATAGGTTAGATAAAGTATTTTTAACCATGCTTAACGAGCAAGGTTTTACCTTTTACGATGAAGACGGCAAAGTGCATATTGTTGATAACGCGACCATTCGCCCAACAGTTGATCATGCATGTATTAATGTATCGGTAGATAAAAGCGTAGAAATTACCGCCCTTTTACCACTGCACCCTGTTATGTCTGAGCAATCAACACCGTTGGGCACTGTATCTAAAGTGGGTATAGCGCTTGCGGGTGTGCCTATTTTTTCGGATGCGCCAAGTGTGCAACATACAGGGCATTTACCCGCGCTAGATACGTGCGCAGGCCATATTGATCCGGGCGGTTGGTACCACTACCACGGCACCGCCAGTGATATAGACAGCGTATATAAACACGAACATGTAAACGCCAACTGTAATAATTTAACGCAAAAGCCAAGCGCTCTATTTGGTTATGGCTTTGATGGCTACCCTATTTACGGAAGCCAAGAAATTGATGGTACATCCCCAACCGAGCTTGATAGCTGTAATGGCCACACAGGCCCTACGGGTGAAAACGGCATAGTTACTTACCACTACCACGCAAGTAATACATTCCCTAACTTACCTAAGTGCTTAAAAGGCGCGGTTGCACAAAACAACTTTACTACCACAGCACAAGCTGGCGTAGGGGCTAAACCGCCTGAAGGTACTGAAATAACACGCCATGAACCACCTGGTGGCGGTGGCTCAAAAACAGGTGGTCCTAATGGCGGCGGCATGTCACCACCTGGGTTTGCACAAGCAGCTAAAAAGCTAGGCGTTAGCGAAAAGGCGCTTAATCAAGCCATGCAAGACGCTGGCGGCCCTAATGCCGATTTAACGATTGTAGCAAAAGCACTTAACGTACCATTGGAGCAATTAAAAGCAGCCCTACCCGAAAAACCAAAACGCTAATTAACCTGAACTCTGGTTAAGAGATTTACTAACATATTGAACCATGACGATATTTAAGTTTATTCTCTAGCCAGAGATTTTCAGTAAATTCAACGCTGTTAGCGCTGAAAATAGCCACTCGAGATAGATTTATTATCCAAAATTCAGGCTAATTATAAATTACAGCAAGTGTTAAAAGCACTTGCCGTAACAATTAGTTACGCGACTTATAGCCTATAAAAGTTCCTAAAATCGTCAAAAATGTGAGAAAGCGTTGGCTTGTGTCAAGAACAGTAAACGTTAGTAAAAAGCTGTAAACATACTCTCGTTAGCCGTTACATGTCAGTTACCATTCAGTTTAAAGCGCTAGTATTGAACCCAGTTATGTAAAAACATACACGAGGCAATATTATGAAACTCACTTTTTTACTCCCAGCTCTACTTGCATTAGGCGCAGTATCTGGCTCTGCGCTTGGAGCACCAAACGAGCGAGAGAACAGCAAAAATTTTAATAACGACCGTGCTAAACGTATTCAGTACAAACGCGATGAACGCCGTGAAGATAAAAAGCAACGTATTGAATATAAACAAAACAAAAGGGAAGATCGTAAACAAGAGAAACGCGAAAAGCGTAAAGAAACAAAACGCAAAGTTGTGCGTTACAAGCAAGAAAAACGCAAACGTACTTACATAAAAAATAACCGCCACAATGTAGTTACCTACAGACCAGGGCGCTACTTTAATCATTTACCGCGTAACAGTGCATCAATTAGATTTAATGGTATTTCGTTTACCTTTAGTGACGGTATTTATTATCGTAAAGCGAAAAGAGGCTATCATGTTGTTAAGCCACCAAGAGGTTTAAGAATACGCTCATTACCTAGGCACTACTCGCATTTTAAGCGCCATAATACCACTTACTATACCTACCAAAATGTATTTTATGTGGCAGACAATAATGGTTATAGAGTAGTTGATGAGCCAAAAATAGTTGTTAATCAGGCTATAAAAGTAGGCAGTGCTAAAAATTACGATTTAGGCCAAACCTACGACGCCCTCCCTATTTCGGCAGAGGCTGTCACGATTAACGATCAACAATATTTTAAGTACCAAGATATTTATTTTTTACCGCAAATAAATGGTGACGAAATAAAATATTTAGCTATAAATTTAGGTTAATTGTAATAAACTTTAAAAGCTCAGCACTTAACTGCTGAGCTTTTTATTTAATGTAACCCGATCTAGGGTGCACCTTAATTACTAAATCACGCCCATTAGCCACCTAACTACGACAGCTAATGAACTAGCTAGAAAAAAGCCCGAAAATGCCGTAATGCCTATAATAAGAAGAATTCCACCACTATCATTTAACTTTAAATATAAAGCGAATAGAAAAAAATAAGCCACCCAAATAATAAAGTAAATGAAAAATTGATAAAAGTAATTATCTACAAGAAATAAAACTATGGGGATATAAGCTGCTAAAATAAAAGGAAATATCAACAAAAAAAGAACAAAAAGATATGAGCTTGTTTCGTATATAAATATTAGTGATGCTTTCCCCCACCCTCGTTTAGCCAATTTCCTGCGGTATTTTATATTATCTTGCTGTGTGGATTCCTCTAATGATATGTTCATCTTTTTAGCGTTATTAGAAATGCTTTTATCTATAATTTTTTGCTTGTAAGACAGTAAATATCCTTCTATCGACCCACACAAAGTCAATAAGGTCATAAATAAAAATCCATAGTACCCATACTCAGGCTTAAACATAGACATAAACATTTTAATTCCTTTTACATTATTGAGTACGTTCCGCACACCCTAAGCTTACTCATAATGTGTTGTACACACGTACTTTTATCTACAACCCATAATCCATAACTTATTGGCAGTATATCTATATTAGCGCGGCTAAATAATTTATAGGTATCGAGCTCAAAAAAATCAGCCCATGGCCCTGGAAAGCCAATTAAATTAATCGCAAGATATCGACCATTATACCGGCACAAAATATCAACATCCGTTCCGGCTATCGTGTAACCAGCCCACGTTTCTATTTTTAAACTAGTTAATTTGCAAATAACGCTTTGCTGAAATTTATCAATATCAGAGGTTACATTGTGAGTTGCTTTAAACTGCGTTATTGAACTTATATAACGCCTTAGTAAATAATGCTCTGGCAATTGCGTTTCATCTATTGATAAAAATACGCATTGTTTTTGCCTCGCTCGTGTAATACACACATTAAATACATCTGCTTTATTAATATAAGCCGCAGCTCTTTTAGCATTATTATCTAGCGCAAAAGAGATAAGCACAATGTCTCGCTCCTCGCCTTGAAAACCAAATGGAGTGGCAGATCTCAGTTTATACTTTATTATCTCAGCTTCATTAAAGTGAGCTTCTATCTCTTTGGTAATATAATCAGCTTGGCTTCTAAAAGGCGAAACAACCCCAATGCTATGGCTGATCCCTGCGCTTTTATCATCATCAATTTGTTGCTTAATCGTGTTTATAATACTGCTCGCCTCAAGATGATTAATACCTGAACTATCTCGAGTTCCATTAACGCGTTGTACCAGTAAGTTACCCGTACTTGTACAAGGTCTGTGCTGCATTATTTTTAACTTTGATTGATAAAAATGTTCATTACTAAAATTAATTAACTCAGGCTTGCTTCTAAAATGTTCATCTAAAAATGCCAGTTGTTTATTATCGTTTAATGCATTTAAGGCTAAATCTAGAATAGAGTTATCACGATAGCTCATAACGCCTTTATCGCTAAAGCTCACATTATTCTTAGACATAAGCTGGGCTTCTTTGTTTTTTGCCAAAAAAGAGTAATGCCTTAACTGCTTAGTGTCACCAACAATAAGCGCTCTTTTTGCGCGATAAAGTGCAGGTAAACAACTACTGGTGTTACATTGTGTCGCTTCGTCAATAATAACTAAGTCGAACATTTCGGCTTTTAACGGTAGTACTCTATACAAGGTATTTAAACTTACGAGCCACACCGGAAAAGCCGATAATAAAGCCTCGTATTCTATATTATCAAAAAGCTCAAATTGTCTTTTAGATGTGCGACTACGAATAGCTTGGTTAAATGCGTTTAACGATTTACGCTGAGTATCAATTAGCGCTTTAAGGTTTTTATTTTTTAACGCGCTTAAATAACTACTCGCCAGTTTTTCTCTTTTAAGTTGTTGGGTATTTATTTGCTCTAACGAAGACCACTGCTTTGCTAATTGCTTAATACCACGACGAGCAAATTTAATGTATAAATTGCTAAGCCATTCGATATTCTTATCTTCAAGATTTTTGAGTCTTTTACCTCTAATTATGGCTCGGTGGCAAAACTGACTAAAGCGCAGTTCTAATTCATTTAATGAGGTATTTAATTCGTTTAGTTCAGACTCAATAAGCGCGGGGTTATCTTGTTCATCCGCTAAGTACCCTGCTAATAAATCGGCAATATAATCTTTTAATTTTTTTAAAAACTCTTTTTGTCCGGCGCGTATGGATACATCGCTTAGCCCAAAATTTTTATCTAATTTATCGGCTATTACATCCAGTGCGGGATTATTATTTGCTACAATAAGCACCGACTCTCCTCGCGCCATATGCTCTGCTGCAATAGCTGCAATGGTGTAACTTTTCCCCGTGCCTGGCGGTCCAGAAACACAGCCTAAATTAATATTTGCGGCAATTGAGATAACTTTCTTTTGCGAAGCTGACAGTAAACCCGGTAAGTAATCATACTTTAGTTTTTTATTTTCGATTATTGGCTGCACACCCGCAATTAAACCATTTATAGGAGGCGGTAGTTTATTTGATTCTATGATTTCTTCTAACTCATGAAGTACACCACGGCTACTGCTTGAACGCTCTACAAAAACCAGCATAGAGACAGGTAAAAGTGTGTTTTTTTTACTTTTTAATGCCTTTTTTATTTCGTCATTGTTAGCAAGTTCAGGATAGCTTAAAAGCTCAAATACATTGATTGCTAAAGGGCTTTCTTTTAATAATGAGGTCCAAAAGTAAGCTGACTGAATATCAGCCGTTTCATCAATACTTGTAAGCTTGTTACCCTGTGGTATTAATAGTTGAGTTAATGATTCATTTATGTCCGGTTGAGCATCAGTAAGAGAAAAGTAATAGTCATCCTGTTCTTTTTCTATAACAGCTTCATTAAATAAGATAGGCGAAACAACCTGTTTCAACTCCCCCCTAACCTCAAGATTACCAACTAATATAAAGCGTGTATAAAGTAGTACCCGTTCTCGCTGATAGATCTCTACACGCTTCATCATTTGCTTAGCAAAATCTGCAGGAATTGGAAGGCGTGGTAAAAACCCAGAACCTAAATCATCTCGGCCTTGAAGAACAAAGCGATCCTCTTTTTTTAATTTATTTAGATTCCATAAATTTAAATCTGCGCTATCTTCTTTGTAGCAATCGCGATAATACGACAGGACGTTTTTACTACTCAAAATTTAATTCCATTTAAAGTTAAACACTCAAATTACGCTCAAAATTAACAATATCAACGCCGGCTTTTACTTTGTATAACTGTGCTAAGCGACCGCCAGATTTAACTTTTTCATCTAGTGTTTCAAACATACCAGCAGCTTCAATGCGTCTTATTATACTTTTACGCTGAACAGGTTTACCTATAATGGTTTCAATTACGGACTTAAACTGTCCTACGGTAAAATGCTCTGGCAAACAATATACCGGCGCCATTGAGTACAATGCTTTTTGTTTTAAACGCGCTTTAGCTTGCTCAATAATATACTTGTGATCAAAAGCCACTGGCAAATTATTTACTTCATCTATATCTATCCATTTTGCATCATCAACCGTTTCTATATGGGTTGATACTTGCGCCTCTGCAATTAAAGCAAAATAAACTAAAGTGACACTAAACCCTCTAGGATCTCTATTAATACCTGAGTATGTTTGCAACTGCTCTAAATATTGAGGTGCCACACTGGTTTTTTCTTTAAGCTTTCTAAGCGCAGTCATACTTACGCTATCGTCAATATCTACGTCAACAAACCCACCTGGCAGCCCCCACCGACCTGCAAACGGCTCGCTCGCACGCTTAACCATCAGTACTTTTAGGGCACCGTTTTTAACAGTAAATAACACACTGTCGACTGTAAATAATGGATTTTTGTATTCGGTAATATCGTAATGTTTAATCACAGCGTGCTCACATTAAGTTAAGGTCTTAGTGACACAATAAATTAAACACATCTCAATTTCAACCTACTGTAAAATTACAGATATATCATTAGCTCAGTGATTTAGTTTAAAAAACAGCTTGATTACTATAGGTACATTTGATAATTTAATTGTGTCGCTAGGACACAAACATTAAAAGGACAAAAAATGAAAATATTTAGCTATAACTCAACAGGAAGTAAATCGTTAGTTGATTATGATCACTTTACTTTTTCAGGTGGTGAAGAGCATGTCAGATTCAACACTGCTAATTTTTCAGACTCTATCAAAATAGAGATTTTTGAACGATTAACCAATTCTTCAAAAATGGTTAGATTAATGATTGCTGTTGATGCGTTAAAAAGATTAACAGATGAAAGCACACCTATCGAACTCGTTATTCCTTATTTTCCTTATGCACGCCAAGACCGAGTATGCGTTGAAGGGGAAGCGCTAGGCGCAGCCGTTATGGCAAGCTTTATTAATAGCTTACACTTTTCAAAAGTAACTATTTGGGATGCGCATAGCGATGTATCCCCAGCTTTAATTAATAGAGTAACTAATGTTGAGCAAATTACGTTACTTGGACGCTGTGAAGAACTTAGCCAACGTTTAGCAAAAGGCGAACTAACGCTTATTTCTCCTGACGCTGGAGCAAGTAAAAAAACGATTAAAATTTCAGAAAAATTCGATGGCGTACCCGAGGTTATTCAAGCTCAAAAAGTAAGAAACTTAAAAACAGGCGAAATAATAAAAACAGAAATTATTGGTAATGTTAAAGGTAAAAACGTACTTATTGCTGATGACATTTGTGATGGCGGCAGAACGTTTATTGAACTTGCGAAGGTATTAAAAAGCAATGGTGCTGCTGAAGTTTCTCTTTTTATAACTCACGGTATTTTTTCAAAGGGGCTTGATGTTTTTGAAGGCCTAATAGAGCGCATTTATACAACTGATTCGTTTAAACCGGCTAATGAGTTTAAAAATAGTAACGCCATTAGTTTACAAATAATTGAGATGTAAGGAAAACACCATGACTATTACAGCTGCAAGTATGCAAAAAGATGTTTATAAAGAATTTCATAGCCGTGCTTATCACCCTGATGTAAGTGAAGTATATGCAAACTTTACATCAAGAAGCGGAAAGCTTAGCAACATAGAAAATAACGATAGAGTTGCGTTTGTTGGTCTTCAATACTTTATTAAAAGTTATCTTTTAGAAGAATGGAATGAGTTTTTTAAACTAGATAAAGCAACTGCCGTTGCTAACCATAAACGAATAATGAGCTCAATGCTTGGCTATACAGTTGATGTAAAGTATTTAGAAGATTTACATGATTTAGGTTACTTACCATTAAAAATTAAAGCGTTACCAGAGGGAACATTAGTCCCTTATTTAGTTCCGCCTATGACAATAGTAAACACTAAAGCTGGCTTTCAATGGCTAACAAATATGATTGAAACTGTATTGAGCTGCGAAAACTGGCCAATACAAACCAGCACTACAACCTCTGTTGCATATTTAAAAGTATTCAAAGAGTTTGCACAAAAAACAGGGACGCCTATGGAGTTTGTTCCTTTTCAAGGCCATGACTTTAGCTTTAGAGGTATGTTTGGCAAACACGCTGCGGCAATGAGTGGCTTTGGCCATTTAGCATCAGGACTGGTAGGTACAGATACCATACCCGCTGTTTTATTTGCAGAAAAATATTACGGAGCAAATGTAGATAACGAGCTAGTTGGCTGCTCTGTAGATGCAACTGAACATTCGGTTACCTGTTCATGGATTATGGAAGGTGAAATAGAGTTTTTTAAGTACCTAATGAAAGAGCAATCACCAAAAGGGATTTTAAGTGTTGTGTCTGACACATGGGACTTTTGGACACTTGTTACTGACTACTTGCCTCAGTTAAAAAGCGAAATAATGGCGCGCGATGGCACCTTAGTTATACGCCCCGATTCTGGCGACCCTGTTAAAGTATTAACAGGTTACAAAGTTTCACCAGTATCTGATTACAAGGAGTTATTTGAAACACAAAAAAAAGCTGAAGCTGACGTTATTAATAAAGGCTATGAAGCATATCGCTTTAATGGTCAATATTACGGATTTGAAGATAGCAACACTATTGAACTGATGGAATGTGAAGTTAAAGGGCTTATAGAGTGCCTATGGGATACATTTGGCGGCACAATAACATCTAAAGGCTATAAACTGCTTGATGATCATATTGGTGCTATATATGGTGACGCAATAACACTAACTCGCCAACGCCAAATTTTACAGCGCTTAATGGATAAAGGCTTCGCTTCAAAAGTCGTACTTGGTATTGGCTCATACAGCTACCAATACGTAACACGTGACACACATGGCTCTGCTGTAAAAGCAACGAGTGTAGTTAAAGCAGGTGAACGTTTAGCTATTTTTAAAGACCCAAAAACTGACTCAAAGAAAAAATCGGCTAAAGGGCTCTTAAAAATAGACAGAGTAAATGGCGAACTAACTTTATTTGATGACGTAACCGAGCAAGAAGAATCTAAAGGCCTATTAGAGGTTGTTTTTGAAAACGGCAAAATAGTTAAAGAAACAACACTAAATGAAATTAGAACTTTAATAGATACACAAATTTAATTGTTAATATATTCTAATCTCCAAAGAGCAAGCTGCTTTATGCATCTTGCTCTTTTGACATTAAGTCAGCCATTCTTCGATTAATTTCTTGATCTGTTAAATCTTCTTTGTGTGTGCCTATGGTCCACATATGGCCATATGGGTCTTGTAAAGTGCCCGCTCTATCACCATAAAATTGATCGTGCACTGGGCGTATTTGCGTGGCACCTAGTTCTATGGCTTTATTAAAAACTGCATCAACGTCTTCAACGTACAGCATTAAGCTTACCGGTGTGCCTCCAAGCTCACTTGGGCTTTTAAAAGACTCATCTGGGCATGAATCTGAAATCATAATATGTGAGTCGCCAATAATAATTTCAGCATGTGCAATACCGCCTTCAGGTAAAGGCATTTGCATAACAAGTTGTGCATCAAATGCATCGCTATAAAAGCAAATGGCTTGCTGAGCGCCATCAATAATTAAATAAGGTGTTATTGAAGTAAACCCTTTTGGGATTGCTGAAACTGCCATAATGTTCTCCTTTACTTACGCGGTGTTCTTTAATTCTTAAGTAACTAAATATGCGTTTAATTGCCTCTACACTTAAGCTTAGCTCATACAAAAAATTGCGTTACTTTTCGAGGTTTAAACGCTGATGCCAAGCAGCAATACTTTCATCAGGGTACTCTTCAAATTGCTTATCATCTTTATTAATGGGTGCATTTACCCAATTGGCTTTACTACCAAGCATTAAATGAGTGCGCTCTGGCGGTATGGGTAACTCACTATCAATTGCACCAGCAAAGGGATGAACTTGCTCTGGCCAACGTGCATCGTATAACCACAAGTTAGCGCTACAATGCTTACAAAAATAACGCTCTGCTGGGCTGACTTTATCGCCTATTTTTGCATGATAAACAGTTATGTGTTCACGCCCTTGCACTTCAAGCGTTTTATACTCTGCGCTTAAATTAATAACAAACCCGCCGCCCCCCAGCGGTTTTACGACAAATAGAGCAGTAACATAAATTGTAAGGATAAGGGTGTTTTGAGTTAACCGTAAATTTCACTTTGCCACAGTGGCAAGCGCCATTAAGCTTCATAATAAATCCAATTTTATTGCTGGCTTGAATTAATACCTTAGCTAGGTGAGCTTAAAAAAACCACAACAATTCATGTTGTGGTTTTTTAATTATTGAGCTTACTAACGTTTCCAGTATCTTAAATTTCGTAATGTATTTATAAACTTATCGGCTGAATGCGCCTCTAAATCTATCCAACCATCATCTGCTTTTCCATCAAGGCCTGCCGCTTTAAATAAAGGCATAGCCTCTTGCGTATAGCCAATGTATTTCATATGAGCAAATGCATCGTTTACAAAGTCTTTAGCCTCAGGAATACCAGCAAGTTTTTCAGCGCCCTCTTGAGTCGCCAGTATCATTACCGCATCGTACAATACCGAAGGGCCACCATTAATTACTTGGTCCGCTGCAATATGCTTACCTTTACTACAACATGCGCCACCAACTTGCGCTGCAATAATTTCAAAGTTTGCACCCTCGGCTTCAAGTTCATTGACAACTGAATCAAAAATATCAGCGTCAAAGCCATCGCTTATTAAAATACCTAACTTGCGGCCTTTAAAGGTGTTAGGCGCATTTTTTAAAATACTAAGCGCATCTGAAGTAGGTAAATCGTCACGAGTTGGCATTGCGGCTTCTGCCGGCTCTGGCATTTCTTGCAAGCGCAAGCCTTTGGCAACCTCTTGCGCTAACGTGTCGTCTATATTAAGTAAGTGCGAAACTACACGCTCACGTATTGGTAAATGCTCAACTTTAGAAAGCTCAAATACCAGTGCGTATTGAATATGCGCTTGCTCAATGTCTGTTTGGCTTAAATAAAATTGGCGTGCTTGGCTGTAATGATCGCTGAAAGTTTCTGAGCGATAACGTAATTTATCTCCGCCGCTTACTTCAGGCTCGCTTGAGCTTTTAAAGCCATGTACAGGGCATTCGCGCGGGTTATTTTCGTCGCCGCTCCACGAGTTTGGCTCGTAATTTACACGCCCTTTTGGATTGTGCATTGCCATGTGGCCATCTTGCTGAAAATGACGCATTGGGCATTTAGGAGCATTGACCGGAATGTGCGTAAAGTTAGGCCCACCTAAACGCTTAGTTTGAGTATCTAAATATGAAAAGTTACGACCTTGCAGTAGCGGGTCGGGTGTAAAGTCGAGCCCTGGTACAATATTTTGAGTACAAAAGGCAACTTGTTCTGTTTCTGCAAAAAAGTTGTCTACAACACGGTCAAGCACCATGCGGCCAACAATTTGAACTGGCACTTGCTCTTCAGGAATAAGTTTAGTGGCATCAAAAACATCAAATTCAAATTCATCCGCAAATTGCTGATCAAACACTTGCACACCTAACTCCCATTCAGGGAAGTCGCCATTGCCAATAGATTCCCACATATCTCTGCGATGAAAATCAGGATCGGCGCCGTTAAGCTTAAGTGCTTCGTTCCATACTACCGATTGCATACC
Organism: Pseudoalteromonas carrageenovora IAM 12662; assembly: GCF_900239935.1. Classification (NCBI taxonomy): domain Bacteria; kingdom Pseudomonadati; phylum Pseudomonadota; class Gammaproteobacteria; order Alteromonadales; family Pseudoalteromonadaceae; genus Pseudoalteromonas; species Pseudoalteromonas carrageenovora. The sequence goes on along the minus strand of NZ_LT965928.1, from coordinate 715,165 downwards.
GCCTTTTGGCTTCCAATGAAATTTAACAAATTTTTCATCGCCTTTGGCATTAATAAATTTAAAGGTATGAACACCAAAGCCTTCCATAAAACGTAAAGAGCGCGGAATAGCTCTATCAGACATTGCCCACATAACCATGTGCATTGACTCAGGTGACAAGCTCACAAAGTCCCAAAAGTTATCATGTGCTGTTTGCGCCTGCGGAAAACCACGATCAGGCTCGGCTTTAGCGCTATGAATTAAATCAGGAAACTTCATTGCATCTTGAATAAAGAATACGGGTATATTGTTACCCACTAAATCCCAGTTTCCCTCTTGGGTATAAAACTTAACCGCAAAACCGCGTACATCACGTGCTAAATCTGGTGATCCTTTATTGCCTGCAACCGTAGAGAAGCGAGTAAACACTGGCGTTTTTTCACCTTTTCGCTGAAAAATATCTGCACACGTTAAATCTTCAAGCGTGTCGTAAGTTTCAAAATATCCGTGTGCACCATAACCCCTAGCGTGCACTACTCGCTCCGGAATGCGCTCGTGATCAAAGTGAAAGATTTTCTCGCGCATTATATGATCTTCTAATAATCCAGGGCCACGTTTGCCCGCACGTAATGAGTTTTGATCGTCGCTTACAGGGCAGCCCTGCGCGGTGGTCATGGTAGGGTGTTCATCCGATGCCTTTTGATGCAATTCGCCGCCATGCCCTTTATTACCTGAGTATTTAAATGATTCAGCCATGTTTAGTCCTTCATACAGTTTGATTTAATGGGTCGATAGTTTTTATGGGCTTTAAAACTAAAAGCGACTATGCAAATGCAAAATAAAGACCAGCCATCCAACCTAGTAAAAAAAGGGTCATACAGGCAAAAAAGTAGTATTTAGAGGATTTTAAAAAGAAAAATTTACACAGGTATGTAACTTTTTCAGACAAAAAAGAGCACGTAAAAGTGCTCTTAGATTTAGGCTTTTTAAATTAGTTAATCTTTATTCTCGTTAACTAAAATAACCTTACGATGCGGGAATGGGATTTCTATATTGTTTTCATCAAGGGCTTTTTTAATAAGCTCCGGCACTGTGTATAAAATTTCAAAGTAATGCTCGCCTTTACAAAATGGCCTTACTAAAAAGTCCACTGAGCTGTTGTTAAGGGTTTCTACTTCTACAAATGGTGCTGGGTCTTTTAAAATATGTGGGTGTGCGTCTAATACACTATCTATTACTTTACGTACTGCGTCGGTATTTTCGTCATAAGCCACACCAAAGTGCATATCTACACCACGAATTGGGTGGTGTGAGTGGTTAATAATTTGCGCACCCCAAATCTGGCTATTTGGAATAATAACCTGTTGATTATCGAACGTTTGCAAAATTGTAGTAAACATATCTACTTCAGTTACTTTACCAAAGCGCCCTGCTGCTTCAATAAAATCATTCACTTTATAAGGTCTGAATATAAGTAACATTACGCCAGCAGCTAAGTTAGACATCGCACCTTGTAATGCTAAACCAATTGCTAAACCTGCAGCGCCTAATAACGCAATAATTGAAGCCGTTTGTACACCAAAACGGTTTAACACTGCAATAAACACAAACGCTAAAATAATGTAACGGGCCATACTGCCTAAAAAGCGAAATAGTGTGTCGTCTAAGTGAGTATACTTGTGGCACAAACCAATAATTATGCCTCTTACTTTACCTGCTAACCATAAGCCTAAAAGTAAAATAATAATTGCTAGCAAAATATTAGTTGCCCAATCTATTGCCGCAGGTAAGTACTGATTTACATCAAGATTATTTATTATGTCGTCCATTTTTTTTCCTGTTGAACTGTTTGTAAATTATTAAAACATTGTAACGCCGACATATTAACCTTTTATTAACTAAAATACGACTTTACAACGACCTAAAGCTAAGCGCATTACTTTTTATGCAGTAATAAAGCTTAAAAAATCACATTTATGAATATAAAGTGAGCAAACCCTAATGTTTTTGCGTATATATTGTTCAATTTGTAAATAAAGCCAATGTGTTCTAAACCTTTAATAGACACCTTGTTAAGGAACATTGTTATGCCAACAACAAATACTATTAATAAAAATACCGAATTTGCACGCTGTATTGAGTGCAATAAGGTTGATACTTTTGCCGCCTTTCATTGGTTAGCGCTTGCATTTAAAGACATGGCACGCGCCCCCATACTAAGCCTCATTTACGGGGTTATATTTACGCTTATTCCTGTTGCTATTGTTTATTCAGCTGTGTTTACAGGCACCTACCTCGTTATTTTACCGGCAACCGTTGCCTTTGCTTTAATAGGTCCTGCATTTGCAGCAGGGCTTTACGATGTAGCGTGGGAACTTGAAAAAGGCCACAAACCAACGTTTGCCCACTCTATTAAGTCGATGTTTAGAAACCCTGTAGGTGAATGGGGTTTTGCTATATTGCTTATGGTAATAATGATTGCTTGGATGCGCTTAGCTGCATTAGTACACGCTTTATACCCAAGCCACGCCAACCCAACCTTTGAAGAGCTATCGGCGTTTTTAACACTGGGCAGTATTATAGGTGGAGTACTGCTAGTAACGGTATTTTCGCTTTCGGCATTTGCCCCACAAATTATGATGGAACGACGCGTTGATATAATGACAGCAGTGATCAGCTCTATGAATGCAGTAAAAACTAACTTTGCTGCCATGGTAGTGTGGTCAATCTGTATATTTTTATTGGTAGCTATTGGTTTTGCTACCGGGGCAACGGGGTTTATTATCATTATGCCGCTACTTAGCTACGCTAGCTGGCATGCCTATATCGCAGTTATTAAAACTAAAAAACCTCGCGGATACGAATAAAGCTTTACCAACCACATGAGTTAACAACCACAGTAAACAAAAATAGCGCCTAAGGCGCTATTTTTTTATTCGTTTTAAAGTGATTAAAACATACTACTTAAAAAACCCAAATAGCATGTAAAAATGGTTGGTTTTCTATTTCATCAGTACCTAGCTTGTTGTACCAATAACGCCATTCAAGCCCAACCATTAATTGCTTAGCCTCTAAATTAAAGTTTTGACCAACATCCCAATGCACTGCGGGTTGCGCGAGTAGCCATTCGTTTACTTTTCTGCCTTGCTCGTCATCACGCCCTGAAATATATTCAACGTGGCCAGTAAAATAAAATGCTTGGCTACCTAACGAAAAAGGTGCGCCCCATGCAAGATCCACAAAAATACTGGTATCTTGCTTAGCTAACTGATCTTTTTGTACACCGCCGTTAGCATCGATGTATCCAGCAAAAGTAGTGGTTAAAAAATCAAATCCAGGGGCATCCCAACTTAATTTTACACCGGGCGTGTATTTCATTAAGCCTTCTTCGCCTGCATTAATACCAAACACTAAACCTGTATCTTTTATTGGGCCGTACTTTAAAGAGGTATTAAGTGCTTTAGATAAGCTAAGTGTTGTGTACCACTCACCATAAATACCCGTATCTTGAAAACCATCGGTAAGGCTGTCGTTTAAAAAGTCGATAAATAAGTAGTTATCACCTAAGTCATGCTCAGATGCATGCTCTATGGTATATGTGCGTGTAAATGACGACTCCCCTGTAAATGGGTTTAAAGCATTACCAAAATTTGTATGGAGCTGTGTAACACTCCAGTTTTCTGCCAATGCTGAGTGAGACAAAAGCAGTATAAATGTTGTAAACAGTGTTTTTAAAAAATTCATAAATTATTAACAGACCCCAATTAAAATGCGGCAGGAGTATACCAGTGAGTATTCACTAACTGAAGTAGGTAAATAATAAAAAGAGATTAGATTTTAAAAAGTAACCAATACAAATATTAGGCTTACTTAGGGCGTGTTGATCTTTGTAGATTGAAATTTGTTCAATCTAGGGGCGATTAAATCGCGGCGCGAGGTTTGTAACCTAGTGGGCTAAGTAAAAACCGAGTAACAAAGAGTTAATCGTCCCTAGAAAGAACCCAAAGGGCAGCGCATGTTTGGTCTTTATGCTGCGTTATCGCCTATTCATGGGGAATAACCACACTAAATAAGCTCCGCCTTGCCTAAAAACCAAACATACTGCTGCAAATTCACCCACCAAAGATCAACACGCCCTAGTTCTGCTTTATATTTACGGGGCTAATTAGCAGTGTGCATAATTTACAAAGGAGCTGCAGATAATTCATAAGCACATTTTATTTAGAGTCTAATAAAAACTTAAATTTAAATTATACCCTTATAAAACAGCATGTTAGCTAAATTTAAAAATTCGGCATACGTATTGCTTTATTAATACCAAGTCATGTTTGTAATTAGATCTACAAACAATAAATCACATAACAGGAGACATTATGAGTAATACAAATAAAGTAGCCGAATTTACAGCACCCGGTATGGATAACGATGCAGCGCAAAATACAATTGCCACACCTGACAACCGTATGGTTGCGCTTATTGATTTACAGCTTACTTTAAAGCATATTCACTGGAATGTAGTTGGACCAAACTTTATTGGCGTACACGAAATGTTAGATCCACAAGTTGAAGCTGTACGCGAAATGACAGATACAATCGCGGAGAGAATTGCGACCCTTGGCGGTATACCCGTTGGAACGCCGCAATCGATAGTAGACCGTCGCTCATGGAATGAATATTCTATTGGTAAAGGTTTAGTAACCGAGCATTTAGGTGCACTTGATAAAGTGTACAACGGTATTAATGGCGATCACCGCAAAGCAATCGAAACGCTTTCAGAGCTAGATCCTGTTTCTGAAGATATGATTACTAGCCAATTAGCTGACTTAGAGCAATTTCAATGGTTTGTACGTGCTCATATTGAATCAGCTACAGGCCAACTGCAAAGCTAAAATTTTTAATCTATACAAGCCCTGCATTTATGCGGGGCTTTTTTTTGCAAAAAAATAAGCTCATTTACCATTTTGTACAACATCCCACCACATATCCATAATATAAATATAAATTAAACACAATAGAAAATTGGTATTACCAAATAATTAACGCAAATAAAAACCAGTAATTTCAACCTAGTTATTTAATCGTAACAACTTTAGGTTTACTTAATCTATTAAGAATAGTAACGCCTAATTTAGACTCATAATTAACACACTAAATACCTACATAAAAAATTTAAATTAGTCATAAATACCTCATTAAATATTACAAATCATACATAAAATGGCTTTGGTAATGGTTATTTTCCAATTTATATTAAATATTATTAAAACATTTCATTAATCATAACCTATTGAACAAATTAACTTTAAGTAAATTTAATAACAATTTGTAATACATTTTATGAAATTTTGGTAAACAAAGGTTGTAATAAAATTTAAATTGTACTAATTTCAACCACACAATCTGTATGACACAAACAGATCAAACACAACAAAATTGGTTAACCAAACCATATTGCAACACACACAATGACGCAAGTCGTACCCCAACGGGAGAGATACATGAAACTCAATCAAATTACTTCATCGCTAATTAATAAGCACCAAAAAAGTAGCTCAATAACACTCAGCGCTGCTGCCCTTTTATTAATGGCGTCTTCTACTATTTCAGCACAGGAAGCGCCGACAACTTCAGATATACCAACTGATGATATAGAAGTTATTGAAGTAAAAGGCATGTTAGGCAGTATGAAAGCGGCTGCAATGCTTAAGCGTACTGACGGACGTATTGTAGATGCTGTTGTTGCAGAGGATATTGGTAAACTGCCTGATAATAATATTGCTGAAGCACTTCAACGTATTACAGGTGTATCTATTAATACCGATTTTGGAGTGGGTGACAGTGTATCGATTCGTGGTTTACCGCAAAACCGCGTTGAATTAAATGGCCGCTCTACCATTGGTGACTCGCGTGATGGTATTAGCCTACAAGATTACCCTTCGAGTTTCTTAAAAACGGTAGAAGTTGTTAAATCACCTACCGCTGACATGATTGAAGGTGCGCTAGGCGGAACCGTTAGCTTAAAAACAGTTCGCCCTTTAGAGCTTGATAAACTTACAGGTGCTATTTCGATTGATGGCGAATACGCAGATAAAACCGAAAATGTAGCCCCTATTTTTAGTGGTTCAATTGGCGACAATTGGGACTTTGACGAAATGGGTACATTTGGCGCTATTGTGATGTTTTCATATCAAGATCGTGAAATTCGTCAAGATGAAACTTCAAGCCGTGTTAAGCCTCAAGATATTGAAATTAACGGCCAAGAAGGTAATACACCAAGTGGTAACGCTATCGTACGCGACGAGCACAGTGTTGAGCAATACGTAGAAAAACGTGAACGTACCGCTGTAAATTTATCTCTGCAATGGGCACCGCAATCTGGTAATGGCATGGTGTACCTTGATTTGAGCGGCACTAAACGCTCAGGCGAACAAGCTGGTAACTCTATTTTAGGTGTAGCGGGTTCGTTATCAACCGATGCAAATACCACTCAAGGTGCGAATGGTGTAAATAATTACACACTAACAAACGAATTTGGCATTCCAAAAACATACAGTGACTTTAGAGAAACCGACTCGTTTTCTAATGCACTTGGTGCAGAATGGAACATTACTGATAATATAAAAATTTCAGGTGAAGTTGCTGTTGCATCATCTGAAAGCGTAAGACCTGATTCTGAATTTACTCTTCGCCCAATCGAAAAATCGACATTTGAAGCAAGCGGTGGCGTTGATTTAGTAAACCATTTATACGATGGCGCTTTTTCACAAGACGGTAATAAACTCCCAAGTATTATTCACTCAGATCCAAATGCATTTACCGACCCACAAAACTTAGCATTACGTACATTTAAAAGTGAAGATAGAAGAACTGATAACGAAGAAACAGCTATTCGTTTTGATGTAGAAATGTTTGAACCTATCAGCAGCTTAAGCTGGGTATCTAAAATAAAAACCGGTGTACGTGTTACCAACCGAGATTACGAGTACGAGCAATACAAAGTTGAAATTAAAGACATTTATAAAAATGCATTTAATGACTCCGACGGTTCATTAGCGACTTTATGGGTAGATGATTACAATGCTGCGTTTTCAAATAGCTTTACAACTGTTAGCCACGATAACTCATTTGATCAATTAGGTAGTTCTGGCCAAAACGACCTATTAACGTTTTTAAGCTACAACGGTTTATCTAACCCTGCGAATACTTACGCTCAGTTACAACAGTTACTTGCAGGAACTAACTTAGCAACAACAGGAAGCCTTTCGGACAACCAAGAGTTTCAAGAAAGTGCGTACCGTAACGTAGTTGAAGATACAGCCGCAGTTTATATTTCAGCCTACTTAGATTTTGATAACATCACTGCAATTGTAGGTGGTCGTTATGTGACAACAGATTTAGAATCAAGCGTTTATTTAAATGGTGAAAAAGTAACAGGTGAGAATGACTACAGCGACTTTTTACCAAGCTTAAACGTTACCTATAACTACTCAGACGAAACATTATTCCGCTTTGCAGCTGCAAAAGTAATGCGCCGAGCAGATTTTAGTGAGTTAAGCCCAGCGTTTGACGTAAATAACGATATTACAGGCGCAACGCAAGGCTCTATTGATTTAGAACCATACCGTGCAACACAATACGACTTGTCAGTAGAGCATTACTTTGATGAAGGTAACGTAATATCTTTTGCTGTGTTTTATAAAGATGTTGAATCTTTCTTAAGTAACGAAAGCAGCTGTCAGGCTTCATCTAGCACCGCGGGTCAAAATGTAACGCAGTGGAACCAAGTATGTCAGCTAGATACCGCGGGTGTATCTCAAGATAACTTAGTTTACTCAGATACAACCGATTTCCCTGTTGATGCCGATGGCTTTAACCATGTTTCAGAGCTTCGCGATGCAGGTTTAACAGGTATTGATACCGTTAAAAATGTAAATGGCGAAAATGGCTCAGTTCAAGGTTTTGAAGTAGGTTACCAACAGTTCTTTACAAGCTTACCTGGTGCTTTTTCTGGCCTGGGTATAAACGCAAACTACACCTACGCAGACAGCGAACAACCTAACGGTAACCCACTGTTAGATATTTCTAAAAACACCTACAACTTACAAGTGTTTTGGGAATACGAAGGATTCTCTACACGTTTAGCTTATAACTACCGTGATAGCTTCTTAGATACTGAAAACGAAAAACGCGTTGAAAATATTAACTCAGACGGCAGTATTTCAGCAGAAGGTACAGTTTACGGTAACAACTACCGTGACGACCGCGGCCAGTTAGACTTCTCAGCAAGTTGGGACATTAACGAAAACGTGACCTTAGTAGGCAATGCAACTAACTTAACCGGTGAGCCTTCTATCTACCTATCTGAACTAGGTGGTGCTTGGAAGTACACTGAAGCAGACCGCAGATACAGCTTTGGTATCCGTGCTAAGTTTTAATTTCCCCTGAAAACTAAAGCCTGCTTTATGCAGGCTTTTTTTATTCAAAAATAGCTGTGTTAAAGCACAATTGAATTACTTTACGATTAAAGTTTAAATACTCCCCTCCTCCCGAAAAGTAATTTTTCATCTTTAAAGCCAACTTGCAGCTTTACCATAAAGTATCTAGTATTCAGAAATCGTGCTTAAATTTGGTACAAAAAAAGGGTTTCTAATGTCATTCGAATATATATCTAAAATATCACTCACATTAGCTTTAATGTTAGCGTTAACTGCGTGCGGCTCTGGAGGTAATGACTCAAAAATAGCTGAGAATAAAGAAACACTAACATCACCACCTGTAACTAATAACAATCCACAAGGTGATTACAAAATAATTATTTACGGTAATAGCCATAGTTCAAGCTTAGGTGCTTTATTAGAAACCATAATTACACATCAACTATCTAATACCTCAGTACAAACAATGACTGTTGGCGGGCGGTTTTTAGATGAAATAGCCGAAATAGACTCTAATATAGATAAACTAAGTGAAAATAATTGGAGTCATGCTATTTTTCAAGGCCAGAAATATTCGCAATCAGGAGCCGTTGACTACCCGACCGACGCCACCGAGCGTATGATCTCAGTTGCTAAAGAACAAAAAATAACCCCCATATTATTTCCAGAGCATCCTCAAAAGGGTAACCCTGCGGAAGCAAAACAGGTATACGATCTACATTTATCGATAAGTACAAAGCAGCCTAGCTGCGTCGCGCCTATTGGTTTTGTATGGAACCGAGTATTAGAAATAATGCCGAGCGTAAATCTTTATAATGCAGATGGAAATCATGCTTCATATGCAGGTAATGTACTCACTGCCATGGTTTTTTACGAAATAATTACCTCTGAGCTAGCCGATACCATGCAATTTGATGCAGATATAAATTTAAGTCAGCAAGAGCAAGCTATGTTTGCACAAGTAGTAACTGAAGTACTTAATTTGTACCCAGCATGTGGCGCTCAATAAAAAAGATTAAATGTAGTACTTAGTTTTGAACAAAAGTAATAATAATTAATACAAATGCACAATAGCTCATAGCTTAAGCCAACACCAAAAGTAGGCGTGTATATTTAATCTAAAAATAGTGGTAAATAAGTAACCATCACAGAACTACTCATTTACCTCTGCTTTAAACTACCCTACGATTTAGGGTAATTAGATGGAAAAAACGCGCGCTTGGCTTCTTCATCAAACTCTTTTTTGAAGGCTACATCGGTACCAATTTTACGCGCACGAGCAACAGCTGGGCGACTATCTATACTTTCAAACCAACGTTTTAAATTAGGGTATGGCGCTAAGCCCTCTTCACCTAATACTACTGGCGCTTTATCAATCCAGCCCCAAGCTGATACATCAGCAATGGTGTATTCATCACCCACTATAAAGTCGCGACCTTCAAGGTGTGTATCAAGCACTTCGTAGTGGCGCTGTGCCTCACGCAAGTAACGGTTAACAGCGTAATCAAGCCCTTCTGGCGCCATGTGTCTAAAGTGTACACTTTGCCCTGAGTATGGGCCTAAACCCGATGCGATAAACATTAACCATGAAAGCATTTCAGCGCGGTTTTCAGCTTTACCTTCTAGCTTTGCATATTTTTCAGAGAGGTACATTAAAATAGCATTTGAATCGAACACACGGGTTTCACCATCAACAATAGCAGGTGCTTTTGCATTAGGATTAATAGCTTTAAACTCAGGTGTATGTTGCTCACCTTTTAACGTATCAAGTGGCACAAGTTCAAACGGCAGCCCTGTTTCCTCTAAAAACAAAGCAACCTTCATTGGGTTAGGTGTATGGTGAAAATAAAATTTGATCATGAAACGCTCCTAAAAGTAGTGGCTACAATTAAATCACAACTTGAGCAATCGTTCAAATTCTTATTTTCCTCAGATAAACAGCTCTTAAGTTTGGCCTTACTTTCTTCAGCAGAATAGCTAAAAGGTGGATAAAGCTATATTAATTGCAGTTTTTATATAAATGAAACTTTAAAGTTAAATCATTAATAACATTGCGTTTACAAGGTTTTTTGTTTATAAAGTCGCTTAGAATGGATTCTTAAACTTTATACTCGTATAAGCTCCTTTCTAAATTACTTCTGCATTTATTTAAACGGATATAAAAAACTTATGCTCATAAGCAACAAACACATTAAAACAATAATAATTTCTGCACTGACTGCATCTACCTTATCTGGCTGTGCAACTACATCGTCAAAAGTAGTTGAAACGCCAACTGTAGCAAGCTACAACACAACCTACTCTGGTACAAAAAGTAAATTGGTCGTAGGTCAATTTGTAAATCGTTCTAGCTTTCAAAACGGTATTTTTTCCTCAGGCCAAGATCGATTAGGCAGCCAAGCAAAAACAACATTAATGAGCCACTTACAACAAACAAACCGCTTTAGTGTGCTTGATCGTGACAATATGGCAGCCCTTGCAGAAGAAGCAAGATTAACAGGTACAAAACAAGTTCTTAGTGGTGCTAAATTTGTTGTAACTGGTGATGTTACAGAGTTTGGCCGTTAAGCCATAGGCGATCGCCAATTGTTTGGCTTATTAGGTAAAGGTAAATCGCAAATTGCGTATGCTAAAGTGACCTTAAACATTGTTGACGTAACAACTTCAGAAGTTATTTACTCAGTTCAAGGCGCTGGCGAATACAGCTTATCTGAGCGCGAAGTTATTGGATTTGGTAGCACAGCTTCATATGATGCTACTTTAAATGGAAAGGTGCTTGATTTAGCGATTCGTGAAGTCGTTAATAAGCTTGTTACTGGTTTAGAGTCAGGTCAGTGGGGTGATAAATAATGAAAAAATTATTATCTCTTGTTGTGGTCTGTGCTGCCCTAGCAGGCTGTAACTCAACTAAAGAGCCAATTTATTATTACGGCGATTATAGCACTGCAGTTTATGCCTACTTAAAAGCAGATGAAGTATCTGCTGAAGAACAAATTAGCATGCTTGAGCAAGTAATAAGCGAAGCTGCGGGTAAAAATAAACCTGTTGCGCCAGGCCTTCATGCTCACTTAGGCATGCTCTATTTTGAAACAGGTAATCCTTCTTTAGGTACCACTCACTTTGAAACTGAAAAAACACTTTTCCCTGAGTCTGTTCAGTACATAGACTTTCTTTTAAACTCAGCAAAAGGTGCCTAACATGTTCAATTTGAAAACACTTACAACGGCAGCGTTATTAGCACTACTTGCAGGGTGTGTATCGCCTCCACCAGCGCACGATTACACCGCATTCAAACATGCAGATCCTCATTCTGTAATTATTTTACCGCCATTAAATAATACACCTGAAGTAATTGCACCATACAGTGTTATGACTCAAATGGTTGCTCCTATTGCTGAGTCTGGTTTTTACGTATTTCCAGTAGCTCTTGTTGAGCAAACCTTCAAGGGCAATGGCCTTACGGTTGCGAGTGATGTACACCAAGTACCAGTAAAAAAACTACATGATATTTTTGGTGCTGACACAGCTCTATACATTACTATTGAAGAATATGGTACTAGCTACGTTGTAATTTCTAGCGAAACCGCTGTAACTGTATCAGCTTCATTAGTAGATTTACGAAGTGGCGAGCAATTATGGCAAGGTAAAGCAAGAGCCTCTTCCGCTGAACAGCAAAATAATAGCGGCGGCGGACTTGTAGGTATGCTTGTAGTTGCTGCAATTAATCAAATTGCAGAAACTGTAACCGATAAAGGTTTTGAAATCGCAGCAATGACTTCAACACGCTTACTTTCTTCAGATGTTTACAACGGCTTATTATATGGACCTCGTTCACCTAATTATGGCCAACCGGCACCAAGCGAAAAGAAGCAATAAACTTTATAATTACTAATCTATTTTAGAGTTTTAAAGGCCGTACTACCAAGTAGTAACCGGCCTTTTTTTAGCGCTCAATTAGTACCGACTCTATGCGCAAGAGCCGAACGACTATGAACACTCCAAACCAACCACTTTAGCCGTCGTTCAATTTACTTATGTTTACAAATAATTATGATTTCACTAGATTTCTAGCTTATTTTTATTCACAATTCGTTCACTTTTATCTGTTAGTTATGCTCAGTGTCATGGCTAATCTTATATTCCAGTTTATTTATATGGTTTGTCAAAGCTAAGATTAAGGAAGATGTAATGCGTAAGCTACTCTCTGTAATATTTTTATCAACGATTTTCACTTCCGGCTGCGGTGGAGGTGGCGGGGGTGAAGATGCCGCTAAGTCCGCCGTCCCTATTGCTAATAAAACATCAAAATCAATTAGTGCAACTTGGTTTTACGAGTACCCTAATAAATGCTTAGAAACATTTCAGTTTAATACAGATGGTAGTTTCGAAATCAATTCTAATCAGTCGAATGTAACCGGTAGCTACTCATTTGATGCATCTGTTGATAGCGGTGAACGTCACTCATTAACCCTAAGCTTTGAGCAACAAAATCAAGGGTATGACTGTGAAAGCTCTTTTGATTATATTGTTGGGGCTAACTTTGAGCTATTTGCTAGTTTTCCCAATGAACAACAAATGCAATGGTATGAATCAGGCACTGGCGGCAGTGCTATTTTTACACTTGATAGAGCAATAACGTTGTCTTTATCAAGCGTACCTACTGAAGCAAAAGCAGGCGAAGAAGTTACATTCAATGTAAATAAAGATACTGAGTCAGACACCCCAGTCGAGTTATTATACGGACCCACTGGAATGACAGTATCAAGCAAAGGGGAAGTAAAATGGACCCCACTATTGCCTATGATAACGCAACAAAATACAGTTAAATTTGCTTTTACGTCTGATAGAACCCTTGAGCCATTAGTTAGTGAAATAAATGTAACAATACCAAACTTTAAAGCACCTACAATGCGAAAGGATATTGAGCTTACCGATACATCGAACGGCATGCAAATTGGTAACTTCATTGGCGATGAAAATAACGAAATGTTGGTGCTTGATAAATTAGGAGGGCTGTCTGTTATATCTCAAAAAAGCGATGGATTCGAATCAATTTACAGCTACCCATACTCTTTTGGCGGTAATCATAATGAAATGCGCCTGTCTGTATTTAAAGAAGATAATGGCGCAAACAATATCTTTGTAAAAACAAATAATAATATCTATCAAGTAAGTGATTTTACACAGCCCCCTCAAAGTGTATTTTCGACAAGTAAAACTATTCACAATTTTATGGTAAAAAATATTGATAGTGATAGCGGACCTGAATTAATCGTAATTTTTGGTGAAAGCTATAGCGCTAAAGAAGCTATTGTTTACGACAATAATTTTCAAACGGAGCTTTTTAGCTTTTCTCTAGAGGGAAATTCTCCTATTGAAATAGCTGTTGAAAATATCGATAGCGACACATCATTAGAATTAATACTCTCAAACGGTGAAATTTTTGATATCCAAAGTGCTAGCAGTCAATGGTTTAACGCTGACGGTTTTGGCCCAATTATGGCTATAGGTGACGTAAATAGCGACGGTATAAATGAGATCATTAGCACTGGAGGATGGAATTCGATAACAGTATGGAATGCAAATGATCGCTCTCAAATTCTAACTATTGATAATCAAGATAATTGTTCTGTAGCAACAGCAAATATAGATAACGACCCAGCCGATGAGATAATAATTGGCGACTGCCAATGGGGTCAAGTTCACGCCTACGATATTACTGACGATACTTATACAGAGCTGTGGACACTGCCACTTATAGATCATGGCAGCGCTGCGATGGTTGTTGGCGATATTAATAATGATGGTAAAGAAGAAATTGTTTGGGGGACAGGCTTAAGCAGTTCAGGTAAAGATATACTAGTAGTCGCTGGTATTACTCCAAATCCTGAAATTTTATGGCATAACGCAAATAGAGAATCACCTTCACAATACGATTCCTATATTGCAGCTGGGTGGGCAAATATAAGCCCTGAAAAAGAGGCGGCAGTTTATATAATTCCTAGTACAAATAGTGGCTATATTCGCCCTCGATACTTAACTATGAATGAAGATGGTAAAGTTACACCTAATTATAATAGCTCATCAAATATTCTCGAAGCAGCCTTAGCAGCAATAGGTGATATAGATTCAGACAATTATGATGAATTATTTATATTTGGAACTCGCAATTACTCTCCTTCCCTAAACGTGATTGAATTAGAGTCTGATATTTCTAAATGGCAAGTAACGACAGAAGATGACTCTTCTAATTATAATGGTTTAGAAGTTACTGATATTAATAACGATGGCTATGACGATGCATTAATAGCCACATATGACACACTTACCGTACATGACATTAGTAACAATAATGTTCTAGCTACATGGACAGCTGGCAGTGCTATCACCTCAATGACTGCCACAACAAGTACTTTAGGGGAAAAATTAGTAATACTAAGTACTCGAGATAGCTTAACAACTCTTACCTTTGAGAATAATAAACTGAGCATGCGCTCCAGTTCAGTAAATTCAGAGGAATGTAAGAGTCTTTATGCACAACCTCAAACGGATAGAGTTTTATGTTTTTCTCCTGAATACTCATATCAGGGTAATTTAGTTACTTTTTCATTAGACTTAGAACTATTACTAAAAGCTCGAATTAATGGTGAAATAACAAGCCTAGTACAATTACCTGATTCTGATAATGTATTAATAACCACAAACTCAAGTGACAATAATTATTATTCACAATCAAGTCTTATCTCTGAAGTCAGTACAAAGACAGGTGACATTGTATGGCAAGGCTACCCATTAGCAGGAGAAGTAATGGGTAACTCAATAAAATTTGGCAACATAGGTAAAGGTACAGTGCCACTAGTTTTTGGCACTAATGTTGGAATGTTTTTAACTCATTGATTTAAATTAAAGAGCTACTTGTGGTTTATTAAAAGAAATAAACCACAAGTATGCGCGAGAAAGTAGAGATAATTTAGTTTTGACTAAATAAAGATGAGGTTCAAAAACTAAAATTAATAGCAACAGAAAAAATAGTTTTTATAAAAATACTAACTAAAAAAGCCATCATAAAAAACATAGCAAATGCTGAAACAGCCCCACCACCGGTATACCCTGCTTTAGCTTTTTCCACCATCAATACATAAATTCCTAATCCTACGCTTACCTTAAACCATAGCCAGTAATCGTTGCTAAAAAGAGGAATTGCAGCAAAGCCAATAACGGGGACTAATATTTTGGCTTCTTCGTTTTTGTGCAATAAATAAAAAGCCACAATAGCTATATAAAAAAGTGCCGTTATATCGGGCATATAAATAACTTCCTTGTAAACATTTAAAGTAAATTTTAACTGTTGCGCTTATTAAGCATCGCTTTTAAATCAGCGAACGGAGAATGCGTTGCAGCTTCAACTTTTCGCTCTGTAGTCGACCCGCCATACATAATATGCTCGTGGTATTTATTGTGCTCATTATCGTGGCAATAAATACACAATAGCTCCCAGTTGCTGCCATCTTCAGGGTTATTACTGTGGTTATGATCTATATGATGCACCGTTAACTCACGTAAGTTTGAATACTCAAATTCACGAGCACAACGACCACACACCCAAGGGTATAACCTTAAAGCTTTTATTCTATAACCTTCCTCTTGCTTCATATAAGTCTGAGGTACATAGTTGGTCTTACTCATAATATTCCTGCTTCATATGCTCTTATAGTGTTTAACAACAAACTTAATGTAAGTGTTCCAACCTATACTTTTCATCATGTAGTAATTATATATTTATCGCAGGGTATAATAAAAACTAACTAAGCAAGCCATTATTAGCTACTACGGTTGCGTGAGCAACACGCGGAAGCTTTGCTCGGTTTTTACTTAGCCCACTAGGTTACAAACCTCGCGCCGCGATTTTATCCCCCCTAGATTGAACAAATTTCAATCCACAAAGATCAACACGCCCTATTTTACAAAGGAGTTTATGAGGCTTTGCATAATACGTACGCTGCAGTAATAACTATCTAATTAAAGGGTCATTTTAATTATTCAGCATTTATTGCTTCAAGCGCGTGCTCATTTACATGATTAATTAACTCAGGAAAAAATGCTAAAAATACCGCTTCTAATTCATGGTAGTTTCGCGTTATATCCTCAGCAGTACCTGCAAAGTTATTAGTAAAACGAATGCGTTTGGCTATGTTATCGAGCGCAAGCCCTACTCCATTAATTGTTTCGTATTCTTTAAACCAATCGTTTTTGGTCATACTGGTTACAACCTGTTGCATGCGCGGTGGCATAATAGGCATACGTTTATTTAAAAGCGCAAAGCTATTGTACTTAAAGTCGCTTAAAGGCTGCTGATTAAAGCGCTGCCAATGCATAATTAAAAAGTGATCAAACACCACGTCAATAGCCACACCTGCAAAGCGCTTACGCTCAGATGAAAAGTACTGTTTGGCTTCTTTTACTAACCGGTGAGAGTCGGTAAATTTATCGACTAAGTAATGGTTGTTTAGTGCGTTTTTAACTGTGTTTGGCAATTGTTCTACATGTCTTTTACCACCAAAATCACCCAGTAAATTTCCAAAGTGCGAATCGGCTGTAGGCTTTGCTAGATAAAGGTGAGCTAAATAATTCACATGTCCTCTGTTTTGGAAGTTAATACATTTTGATGGTAACTTAAATTTATCTAAAATTCAGATGCCGGCCTCTCAAAGTAAAGCAATAAAAGCACCAAACGTTATAAACACCCTTACCAATTACAATTGTGTTTTATTAATTCAGTAAAGGGTCAGCCTTATTTTGTTATCACTACTGCTCATTTTTGGGTGCGCATAAATCGTAAATACTTTACTAATTTTCTTTTTATATTGCCCTGCTATTTGCAGATATAGGCCTTACATGGATTACCAAAACAACTTTTTAAGTCAATCACAACACGCTGCACTGCAACAAGCACTAATCAATACCAAGCTTTTAAGCTGCCTTTCAGTAAATAGTGGAAATGTGCCTTCGCTTGAGCAACAAGCTTATGGGGCTATTGCAGTTATGCTTTATCGCTTTAATTTACAAAAAATAAAATGGTCGTCGTTTTTAAAAACTGCAATAAACTCAGCGACTAATACCTGCCAATGGTTAACCACCGAACTTGTAAGGTGCCAGCAAGAATACAAAGCCCAACCAAACGACGCTGTAATCGTTGAGCAAGGTGCATTTTTTAACGGAATTTTTAGTGAAGAACTCGCCTACATCAACGCCTTACTAGGTACTGACACGCAAACTTAATATTATTGCTAAGCATAAGTAAAATGGATTTTTAGTTGATAGCTGTGCTTATTATCCTCAAACGTCTATCGGTACGTAAATTGCTGTTATTAATATTCTTACTTTAAGAGTTAACAACTAATAACTCTGCCGCTATTAAATAAAACGAGGACAATATGAGTAATAAACAACTAATTACGACGATAGGTATAGGTCTCGCTGCTGCTTCTGCCGGTATGTTAACAAGGAAAACTTTACAAAAGTCGTGGGAAAAGGTTACCAACGAACCAGCCCCAAAAGACAAGCCAAGCGAAAAAACCGATCTTAAAGAAGCCGTTACATGGGCGGTAGTCTCAGGTATTGGAGCGGGCGCTGCAAGAATGGCCGTACGTTACGTACTAGACAAGCGCAAATCTAAGTAGCCAAAGTCAGCCACTCTTATAAAAAATATCTCTTATAAATACTTATTTTTATAAGAGATATTTGTTGCTAGCTTTATAAATAACACGTGCCCAAACGCTTAATCAAATCAATAATATTGATCACTCTATTTAAAAATTAGCACAAAAAAAGGTGAAACTAAGTTTCACCTTTTTTATTAAATCAATAAATAATTATGCAGTAGATACGTTGCTTGCCCCTGCATTGTTAAGTATTTCTTCAATAGCATTTTTGTTGTCGCTACTGTACTTAACGCCAATTAAAATAGAGCCTTTTTCAATCGCATCTTCATAGTATTTAATTTCGTGCTCAGGAATAAACGCACCAATTGCCGCACCTAAAGTACCACCAACAGCAGCGCCTGCACCACCAGCTGCAAATGCAGCTACTAATGGGCCAGCGACTAGTAAACCTGTACCACCTGTTGCAACAGTTCCTACAGCAGTAAAACCACCTACGATTGCAGCAATAATACCACCCGAAGCCGCGCCTAAAATTCCACCTTCAGCAGCTTTAGTTCCTTCATCAACAGCAAAATCTTCCTTTGCGTATGAGTCGTTGGCTACAACACTTATATCGGCTTCACTAACGCCTAGTGCTTCTAATCTATAAATAGCCAGTGTTGCTTGTGATGCATTATCAAATAACCCAGTAATAACGGTACTCATAATAACTCCTTTTTAAATTAAAAAAATACACGTATTACTAAGCAAAACCTAAACCAGATATTTAATCATTAAAATTCATACGGTTAAATAAAAAACTGATACTAAATCGCTTGTTTAAAAGGTAAAAATTGCTGAGCTTTGTAAAAAACTCCTACCTAAAAACTAAACTTAATGGCAAACAGCCCACAGCATTCATAAAAATAAAGTTATACCAATCCGCTTAATTAAGTGAACTATTTTGAGGATGGAAAAGCGTGTTGATAGTAAGGCAAAAATTTCGCTATTTAGTTGTTCTCGGCAATTGCTCCTGCATTGCTATACCTTCTGCATCCATGCAGTCGTAAATGAGAATTTTTTAACGCAGATAGCGAAACGTTTAGCCCCTAAAATGATTAAGTATTATTGCAAATTGGTATTATTACTTACTCCAGGTGATTTCGGCTAATTGGTTGGTCGCTGTTTGATGAATAATTAAGCCGTTATTACCCATACGCATGTGCCTAATTAAGCCAGAATAAACCCCTTCTTTACTCGGGATTTGCCAGCTCTGCATGGTTTCGGTATTAAGATCAAACCTAACTAGTGTTTCGGGGCGTTTAGCCGACTCGTTAAACCAAATAGCGCTGTCGGCATACTCAATGGCATACGGGTGGCTGTTTTTACCGCTTGGGTTATCCCACTCGGTGATATTGCCGTTTTTAGGGTTATAGCGGCCAAGTTTGCCCATGCCAGAGTTTACATAAAACACCATATCATCAGGCGTAATAGCAAGGCGCCTAGTATGTGTTTTAGCACCTGGGAGTTTTATTTCGCTAAGCTCCATGGTGTTTTTATCAACTTTAACCAAACAGTTACTGCCATTACACGACACCCACGGCGACCCGTTAGAATCAAGCTTAATACCATAAGGCCGCGAGCCTTTAGTGGGTAAAGTAGCCAGCTGAATATCACCGCTTTTAGGATCTAGCTTGCCAACCATGTTGCTGTGCTGCAGGGTAAACCAAAAAATGCCTGCGTTATCAAACACGCCAGTATGTGGGTCTCGGGCGTTTTTATTAGGCATTTTATACACTTTAAATTTTTCGGTTTTTAAATCTAAATACCCAACCGTGCCATTTTTATTACCTAAAAACCAAGGGGTTTGGTTTTTATCAAGCGATACACTGTGTGCATAAGTACCACTTGGCAAAGTGTACTCTTTCATTTCACCGGTTTTAGGGTTTAACCTACCTAAAATATTGCCCCACTGGCCAACCCACCAAATAAGTCCGTTTTTACCTTGCACGGGGTCACGAGCGCGCTGCCCAAGCGTAGGCACTTGCCAGTATTTAAAGCTAAGTTTTAAATCGCCTTTTACCACCGTTGACTCGCGCTTAGTGTTAATAGGGTAATGCTTTGCAAAATATGTGCTTATATCTTTACTAAGGGCAGTGCCTTCACCTGTATCAACCATATAGCCTATGAGTGTTTGCCAATCCTCTTGGCTATAACCCGCACTGCGCTCTAGGTTGTTTAAACTATGGCAACTGGCACAAAGCTGCTCAACTAACACTCCTGGCTCATTACTCAATACAGGTAGCGGCGCAGCCAAAGCCCCTAGCGCAGCCATTGCCACAACGTGTTTATTAAATAAAAATCGATTTTTACGCATAACGCCTCCCTTGTTTTTAATATTAAAGCATAGGGCGAAAGTGTTTACTATGTGAGCGACATTAGATTTTAGACATTAGATTTTAGACATTAGATTTTAGATTTTAGATTTTAGATTTTAGATTTTAGCTTTTAGGAAAATAGTGTCAGTTTAAGTGTCGGTGCATGAGTCGCTAGTTTTGCGGCGAAATAATGATTCACAAAAATTCAGATATGCTTTTTCTGGTTAAAAAACTAACACTAACTATTTCTACATCATAAACCCAATATTTCGGGCTTACGCCCGACACGCCAGCAGGCTAAGCGCCTACAAGTAATAGCATTTGTATTTATCTTTAGCTGTGGTTATTACATTGGCTATGCGTTGGGTTTCGCGCGCTCAAACCAACCTACGGTTGTTGCCTGCCTACAAGCTTGCGTATAATGCCCGCATTCTGGCTGTATGTTTTAGCCGCTAATTTGGATTTTAATAATGAAAAAACTCTCTGCAGTGCAAGTAAAACAACAAGCCCTTGTGCTTAATGTTGCCGATAAACTAGAAGCACAAGGGCGAGAAGAAATCCCTGGTATGTTGCAGTGCTGGTTTGATGTGGAATACCACTTATTTCCAAGTTCACTACTGCTTTGTTTTCAGTTCGAAAACGAACAAGCTTTAGCAGCCGCAGAGCCTGGTATATTAAAATGGCAAAAGCGTTTAAGCGGCGCAATGCTAAAAAAAGGCGTAATTTTAAAAGATATGCGTAAACATTTAGTGTTTACCTTAAAAGGGCCTGACGATTAATAAGAGGTTTTTTAAGGGCTATAGGGCCTTATCCTCCTATTACCGAAGCGCATAAAACCATAACCGAAAGCCGCTGCATTACTGCAACGGCTTTTTACTTTTATGAGCACTTAAAGTAGAACCCATAAAGATCAATTTTGACTCAAGGATTTTTATTAGCCGACAATCTAATTGGCCAGTTAAACAATACCAATGCTCGGCAAAAGCAAATTTTAGTCGATTCAACGTTAATAGGTTGCTCTAAGTTAGCAATCGTAGGATAGTAAATTACACATAAAACAATCGCTTTATCTTAGGAGTATCATGATCAAAGTATTACTAGCGACTAGCTTAATTGCCTCTTCATTCGCTGTTTTAAGTAACCCTTTAACTGTTGAAGAACAGCGTATCAACAAAGCCCAAACAGCTATGCCAAGTGTTTTAAAAGCATTTACCCCAGAAGTATCAAGTTTTGAGCAACAATTTAAAGAGCTTAACAACTTTAAAAGTGCAAAAATATTAGTACAAAGCTTTAGCTTTGAACTGTGGGAAAACGCCAAGCAACGCATAGTAAAAACCAATAATTACGACGACCGAGAACTTTACTGGGCGCGCCTGCTTTCAAGCAAAGTAATACGCACAACATCACCTAAATTTGCAATTACGCAGGCTCAACTAAATACTTTACTAACACTACTTGAGGAAGGCAGTAGAGGGCGTACCGACCTTGCTTTTTCATCAGGCAGTACTAAAAAAATATTACTTACAGGCTTTGACCCATTTTTACTCGATAGAAACATAAACCAAAGTAACCCCTCAGGTGTTGCGGCGTTATTACTCGACGGCCAAGTTATTAATTACAACGGCGTGAGCGCAGAAATTAACACCGTTATGGTGCCTGTACGCTACGAAGACTTTGATCAAGGCATAATAGAATCACTACTTGCCCCCTACTACGCACTTAATAATGTAGACATGATAGTAACCGTAAGTATGGGCAGAACAGAATTTGATTTAGAACATTTCCCTGGTAAACGCCGTAGCGTAACTGCCCCAGATAATGCCAATATTGTGTATGGCGGCACGCAAACAAGCCCAGTAATACCAAAGCTTAATGGCCGACCACTCCCTGGCAACGAGTTTGTAAAATTTAGCTTGCCTGTAAGTTACATGCAACAAGCTAAAGGCCCTTATAAGGTTATCGACAATCACGAAGTCACCACGCTTGAAAAAACCTATAAAGCGCCTTCGTACGGCGAGCTTAAAAATAGTATTGCAGTTAATGGCGGCGGCGGTGGTTACCTATCTAACGAAATATCGTACCGGAGTATTCGTCTGCGCGATGCGCTTAATTCAAGTATACCTACAGGGCATATTCATACCCCACGTATACAACAATTCGAACCTGAAACAGAAGCTAAAATAGTAAAACAAATGAAGGCAATGCTAGAGCAAAGCTTAGTCGCGCTATAGTTTATAATTACCAGTTTAAGCGCATAAAAAAGGGCAATAACATTGCCCTTTTTTAAATGGGGTTACTAGGGGCTGGTTTTGCATTTTTCCTTAATCACAAAAGGCAAAAAGAAAAACCTGACCCTGCTGATTTTTGTTGGTACTAAAAGATGACTGAGGCGAAAGCCAAGGGCCTTAATTAATCATCAATAAGGCTTAATTAAACCTCTTAAATTCTCATGGTGCTCTTTATTCTAGCCACGGTACATATTCACACCAATCGGCGTCATTACTAGGTGCGTAGTCATATTTAAATTGAGTCTAAATAATAAGAACACTTGGTTTTTGAATAAAAAGATCAAGAAAACACAGCTACCTGTTTAACCGGAGTTTTTAATGGGTGACCCTTTGGTTTCTTTTTATTTAAAGGTACTGTTTTACCTTGGTACATGTAAGCTTAAGTAATGGAAGTTTACTCGCTTTATCTGAGCATAGTTTCTTTAAAAGGCTCACTGCATAACGTTCGCACCTTGGCAAAGTATACAACTCATATTCCTCAGTAACACCAAGCGCAGATTGATAACTCAACTGATCAAAGTATTCATTAGTACCTAAAGCTATAACATCTTTCTCTGTCTCTCCAGATGAATGATAGATTTTACCTAGTAAATCATTGGTAAAATCAACAATGGTATTACTTTCAGACAAGTCATTTTTAAGTGAGCAAACACTAAGATAGGGTGTAGCTTTACCTACATCAAAATATAAATCATTTCCTGTCGCAAATTGACAAAAAAATATAGCACTCAAAAAACAAGAGGGTTTAACCAGTCCCACTTTACATTTCTCCATGTATTACGTAGATTATATATTCTCAAAAATTCACAGCGACTAATAATCTAATATTTGCTGATTCCGTTGCAGACTAAGGTTTAGAGCTGGCTTTTTAAGTATTCCATTTGCTTTTTCTGCCGTCTTTTTAGCCTTTTAATAACATTAACACTTACCTTTAAATATTTACTCTTAAAAAATAGCAATATCAATAGATTAAAAATAATAAATAAAACTGAAAGCTCTAAACCATTAAATGAACGTTCACTTTTTTGCTCAAATATTAAACCAAAAATATAAACGAGGGGCACAGCTATAGAGCACCCGGCAACTAAGCGGTAAAATTTAATAACCCAGCTTCTACCAGTAGATATGAGCGCCCCAAGCAAGATAAAAACACATATGCCAATAAAAAACCCGATAACCCTAGGCCCTAGCTCATTTACAGTATCATACGGCCATAGCATGATTAATATTGTAAATGCTAATGATGAGTAGCTAATAACGCTTGATACAATAGCTAAAGCACAGACTAAGCTGTATTTTAGTTTTAATATTGAATGACTCTGTAAGCTAGTAGCTCTCATTTCACTGACCATCACCTAAAGCCATTATTCAAATAATACAGATGAAAACATTAAGGGAGCGCAAAGCATAAAAATTACAAAATACACTTTAAATAATCTCGAGACGTGAGCTGGTACCTTGTTTCTATCACTTAATAAATTATACCGTTTTGCATACCAATCAAATAAAAATACACTGCCATAATGAAGTAAACCATGAAGCGCCATAAAAATATTTAGGGAGTAATAGCGATTTCCATACTCTAAAATATCTTCAACCGTTCTGACCTTTTTTGCTTTTAAATAAAAAGCTAAAGGTAAAAGAATGATAAAAATAACACTTAAGCCAACACCAAAAAATATCAAATCCATTATTTAATCAACAAAAAAGAAAAGCAGTTAATCTAAACAAAGTAGGCCATTAAGCATGCTAATAAAAACATAAGGCTAAATGTTATAAACAAAATATAATAAAGCTTAAACCACACCTGTAAATTTTTGGGTACCTTTTCTCTCTCCTCTATTACCTTATAACGTCTAGCATACCAATCGAATAGAAATATAGAACCGTAGTGCAATGCTCCGCTACCAGCAGTTATGATATTTAATGAGTAAAACCGATTTCCATCTTCTAAAACATCCTCTATCAACCGTGTTTTTTTATCTTTTATTGCTATTAACATTGGTAATATTATAAAAAAGAAAAGACCCGCAGATGTAAGAAACAGAGTTAAAAACCACAACTTAATAGGCTCCATTACTTTTCAACAACCTCATATATTAACTCGCCTGCAACCCCTCCAGAATAACCTCCAGCTTCGCTTGCCTCAACACCTGTAAGCACAATTCCAACATACACGACTTTTTCAGGTTTTTAGTCATGCTTAAGTTGTGTTCAAAAATACGGAGTTGTATTTTTGAATTGAAAGATCAAGAAAACACACCAGTATGCTTGACTGGAATTTTCTAATGGGTGAACCCTTTAATTTTTGAGCTAAATAAGTCACCCCTTTAGCTCACAAATTAAAGAGAGTAAAAGGGGGCTAATGCAAGTGAAATTAAAATAAAAGTGATAAGGATGTGGTAGCCTCGCTCAAGTTACTTACATTAAATAATGAGTATTTACCTAAGACTCTAAATACTTTTTATTATAAGTTAATAACCCAAAGCCAATTGGTATACAGGAAAAACAAAAAGCACTTAATATTTCAAAGTCTGTAAAAAAAACTCCTAATATGCCAACTACAATCATAATTCGACTAGTTAATTTAAACCACTTTTTGGGAAGCAACCATGTTACTCCTCCCCCTAAAAAAAGAGAAAAAACGATTACCCACAAAGTAAACTTATCCATAGGAATTTACCTTCTATTTATATTGATTTCGAGAAATAGCATGTGATTGATAGGACTTTTGAGGTCCAATCCCACCATTCACATAAGCTTCCAATGAAATTAAAATATCATCAATATGGCGCTGCGGTAAGTTATTAAGTGCCAACTTTCGTGTGAGAATTTGAGAATGTGAGAATGTGTGAGAATGGGGTCGGTCATGAGAATGGTGAGAATGGGGTCGGTGAGAATGGGGTCAAATCTTGACTTCAGACATCAAACAATCTCGAAGTTTTTCCAATTGTAATTTAACCTTTTTATCTTCAACCATCAATGTATTCAACCTACCAACAGCTTTCGATATCGCCGAATAATGCTCAACATTAAAAACAGCTGCTAGAGCCTGCAAATTTAATTCCGTTAAATCTTGGCATAATTTAATAGCAAACCAGCGTGGTAAATTTTTCTCTTTTCGCCCCTTTTTAACCGTTATAATCTCATTAACTTCAACATTAAAATATTGAGCTAAGTAAGCTATAACATCATCTACTGAGTGTTTTTTATTAACAAGCTTTCTTTCGCTATCTGACTTGGCAATATAGTCTTTTATGTTTTCAATAAAGTCTTCACAACCCAAAACCGACAATAACTTTTTAGCACTATAAAAAGCACTTATTTCTTTATTATTTTCAAATTCAACAAACTGTTGATAAGCAACATACTTACGCTTTTTACCTTGCAGCGAAAATATAAAATCTCGAACCAACCACTTAGGTGTCGCACCACTTTTAATAAAAGCTGAATAGCTAGACCATTTGTACTTAGCAAGGTCATCTACCAACGGGGTGCTCGTTTCAATTGGGTTGCGATGAATATATCGGCTAACATGCAATAAGTAGTTATCAGCATCCACCAACACGGCTTTGTATCGGCCCCTGAACAGTGCACCATCTGTGTTATGTGTTCGATTAAAGTATTGAGTGTAAAGGCCATTAATATGCTTCATGGCTCTGCCTAAATTAGCATCGGGAGTTTTTATTAGCAGATGATAATGATTGGTCATCAAACAATACGAATGCACTTCAATATTAAACCGAAGGCTTGCTTGCTCAATACAATATAAAAAATACTTAAAGTCGTCATCACTCAAAAAGGTATTTTCACGCCCTCTTCCACGATTCATCACATGATAAAACGCATCCTCATACTCTATTCGAAGCGGCCTAGACATAGCAGCTCACTCAATAAGCAGTAAACTATAAATTTAGACTCTTGATGTCTAAAGTCAAGATTTGACCCCTATGGTTTCTTTGGTCCTTTCTTTGGTCCTTTTGGTTCAGCTGCCTGCTTGACCGGAACTTTCTAATCGGTGATACCAATGACTAATGAGGGAGACCTTTGTTTGTTTTTAGCGACATTCACTTATTTTCTTGCTCTTCAGCATAAAACCTAACACCAACCATAATGCTATTATAAACATTAAAGATAGCTGATTTACACAGCATAATAATCAGAATATAAAATGACTGATACATAGCAAGGATAAAGATATATAACAATCTAACACTATTTGAATCAATATCGTTAAACTTTGGTAATGTAGGAAAAAATATAAGTCCAATATAAGTCAGAAATACAATAATCAGTAAATCGAACATTATTTTTATAAAATTACAATGACCATATTTCAAAAAGGACATGTTGTATTTCGGGTGCTTATTTGTTGCCATTAAATGCATTAATTTTCTATCCGCTAAATTAGCGAAAACAATATAAGCAGCAAAAATAAATCCTATGAGTGAAATTGTTGCTGAAACAATCCCCTCCGCTACGTTTAATATAAGAATTTCTACGCTGACTAACCTCTCTTTGCTGTACCAATAGTAGCTTAAAAGTACTGTTAGGAATAAAAAGAATGCATATTTTGTATCTTTAGCTGCAGGAATTTGCCAAGTTAATTTAAATAACTTCCAAAAGCTATTTTCACTAGTGATTTCCTCATATTTCATAGCTCTAAAAACTCTATAATTTTTTTAATCTTTTCACGAACACTACTAATATTAGTAATCGTAGGCTGTTTAACTATGCCATCACTTATTAACTTCCAAAAACTTTTATAAGCTTTAAGTGTCATTAATTCCGGAGTTTTTTCTATTTCGGCAATAGGCATCTTAGCGGTAAACTCATTCTCAGTTCCATTTAATGGACTTCCGTCAATACCAATCCCTTTTACAACAAAGTTAACATTACTATCATGACTAGCAGCCTGAGCTAACTCAGTGACCTTATCATGATTTAGTGACTGCTTTCCTTTAGTATAAGTGACTTTATTGCTAGCACCAGCACCCATGTCCTTATTTTGATCTCTAAGGACTTTAAACAATGTTGACAGATCACTCTCGTGATTCGTTTTATTAATAGTGAGTGAAAAGCTATTTACAGTTTTCATAGACTTAATGAACTCTTCAATACCTTCCGGTGAAGATAGTTTTATGATTTTTATATCGGGTACAGGGTAGCTAATTTTAAGGTCACTTTTAAAAACAGCTCGACTTGTACCTCCATTTAATCTGCGCATTTCTTTTTTATTTTCGTATATGCCATCAATAATGTGATTCACATGCTTTTTGACTAGCGTTTCAACTAGACTCTTAAAATGTTCTAAGGTCGGTCCTAGTTGAAACTCTCTTATAAAGTATAGTCTGTGATCCTTAAGTGATAGGATAAAGGTAGAAGATGGTGAATCTCGCAGCTCTCCATGCTCAAGTTTAAGTTCATTATTCTCATGATCAAGCAGCTGCTCTCTTTTATAGACAAAGTCTTTAATTATTTTTCCATATAAAAAATACTCAGCCTCACTGTTGTCATCAGCTTCAATCCTTATATGTTTTATATTATTAAAAATAAAAGAGGTATCACCGTAAATACGCTGCTCACCTGAAGTTATAGCTGGATAAAAAATATCACTATATCTATCTAAAAGAACTTGATCTCCAAAATGACATAAAAAATTTGCATATTCGATATTGAAACTTCTGAGCCTTGACATAAATTCCCTTTTATAAATATTTAATTATTCGATAATAAATATTCTTATCCTATATTTAAAACTTTATGTACAGCAAGTACATTTTATCAAAAAATTGATCTGATAGTAGCAAGCAAAAATGCATGGAGCCATCTCTTGCCGAGAGCAAACACCAATCCCAAGTTTAACACCCTTCCCCGTCATCACGCCCTGAAAATAAGCAATTGATGAGTAATGCATTTCATGGATGAAATGAAAGCCATGCTTGCACATGAATGTGCTTTCATGGCGTTTACGTTCACATCAATTGTGCATCGAAGGATTAAGCGTGATGCTCGGGTGCGCTGAGAGGTGACGAATAACCGAAGCGTAGCTTCGCAGTATGAGGAAGTGAAGGCATGGATGCCGACAGTAACCCAGCTTCAAGGATGAATTACTTGCAGCAGAGTAAAATTTGAAAATCTATAGCCCCTCTTTGGCTGCCGTCGCCAGCGCGACAAAACCTTGAATAAGGTTTCTAATCATTAGAAAGTACCAAACGTATTCGCGTTATCTGTAATAGTAACCTCAAGCACCTATTTAAATACTTATTCGGGCTGTCGCCCGCGCGTCAGCAAGCTAAACGCCTACAATAAATAACACATACTCTTGGCTTTTGAGCGAGTAAGTATATTTGTGATTCGTTGGGTTTCGTTTCACTCAATCCAGCTTATGCAACTTGTGTTGTAAGGCGAAAGTTAAGTGCTTTCATCACTTTAAAAATAGTTTCCCAACGTGGCTTAGTTTTACCGTTAACTGCTTTATATAAGCTTTCACGGTTTAACCCCGTTGCTTTAGCAATATCACTCACGCCATGTTTTTTAACTAATAAGCCAAGTGCTTCAATAAAGGTATTTGGGTCATCATCAGCTAAACACTCTTCTAAAAATGTATTAATTTCTTGCTGTGTTTCCATATAGTCAAACGGGTTAAAATTTGATGTTTGTAGCGTCATAGTAATTATTCCAATTTATTCAACTTGCTGAATAAATGTAGCCTAAAAGCTACAAGCGCACAATGTTATTTATAACTTTTGGGCTATCGCTCGCGCGCCAGCAAGCTTAACGCCTACAATAAATAATACATACTCTTAGCTTTTGAGCGAGTAAGTATATTTGTGATTTGTTGGGTTTCGTTTCACTCTACCCAACCTACGCCCATATTATTTATGGTTTATCACCACACACAAAAAAGCCGTTGCATTGCTGCAACGGCTTTTATAATTTTGATAAATTCCCAAACTATAATGGGACTTACTAGCCATTAAAGTTCAAAAATTAGTCGCGGTTCTTAGTCGCGGTAAGTCTCAACCGCTGGGCATGAACATACTAAGTTACGGTCGCCGTATACATCATCTATACGTGTAACGGTTGGCCAAAACTTGTCTTTAGCAACGCTTGGCACTGGGAATGCAGCATAAAAACGGTCGTACGCGCGGTCCCATTCGTTACCTAACACATCAGCTTGTGTATGCGGTGCAAACACAAGTGGGTTGTTTTCGATTGACCATTCGCCAGAGATTACTTTGTCGATTTCGCCTTTGATTGACACCATAGCTTCGATAAAGCGGTCTATCTCGCCTTTTGATTCAGACTCAGTTGGCTCAATCATCAATGTGCCCGCAACTGGGAACGACATAGTAGGTGAATGGAAGCCGTAGTCTTGTAGGCGCTTAGCTACGTCCATTTCAGTAATGCCTGATTGCTCTTTAAGCGGGCGTAAGTCAACAATACATTCGTGAGCAACGCGGTTGTTGCGTCCACGGTATAAAATTGGGAAGTGCTGGCTTAGCTCGTGCGTTAAGTAGTTAGCATTAACGATTGCCATTTCGGTGGCTTGTTTTAAGCCCTCTGAGCCCATCATGGTAATGTAAGCCCATGAAATAGGTAAAATAGCCGCTGAGCCGTAAGGCGCTGCCGATACTGCACCGTTATTAACGTTTGTACCCGGTACGTTAATTACGCTGTGGTTTGGCATAAATGGCGCAAGGTGCGATTTAACACCAATTGGGCCTACACCTGGGCCGCCACCACCGTGTGGAATACAAAACGTTTTATGCAAGTTTAAGTGCGATACGTCTGAGCCAATAAAGCCTGGGCTTGTTACGCCCACTTGTGCGTTCATGTTTGCGCCGTCCATGTAAACTTGGCCGCCGTGCTCATGAATAATGTCACAAATTTCGCGAATGGTTTCTTCGTAAACACCGTGTGTAGATGGGTATGTGATCATAATACACGATAAGTTTTCAGACACTTCTTCAGCTTTCGCTTTTAAATCGGCCATGTCTACGTTACCGTTTTTGTCGCAGTTAACTACCACAATTTTCATGCTCGCCATTTGCGCTGATGCAGGATTAGTACCGTGCGCAGAGCTTGGGATTAAACATACATTGCGGTGTGCATCGCCGCGTGACTCGTGGTATTTACGAATCGCGATTAGGCCTGCGTATTCACCTTGCGCGCCAGAATTTGGCTGAAGTGATACTGCATCGTAACCGGTAATGTTTACTAGCCAATCGTGTAGCTCGCCAATCATTATTTGGTAACCCTCTGCTTGATCTAGCGGGCAGAATGGGTGAAGGTTTGCAAATTCAGGCCATGTAATTGGGATCATCTCAGCGGTCGCATTTAGTTTCATAGTACATGAACCTAACGAGATCATTGAGTGGTTAAGCGCTAAATCTTTGTTTTCAAGGCGCTTAATGTAGCGAAGCATGTCTGTTTCGCTGTGGTAGCTGTTAAAGTTTGGATGCGTTAGTACTTCGTCATCACGTACTAAGCTTGCAGGAATAGAGTCGCTACCGTTTGCTTCAATATCGGCTGCAATACTATCTACGTTTAGGCCATGGCCTTCACCTAGTACAATATCAAATAACTGCGCTACGTCTTCACGTGTGGTGGTTTCTGAAACCGAAATAGAGTATTCGCCGTCGTGGTTTGTGGCAAAGTTAACGCCTTTGGCAAGTGCACGCGCTATTACGTCGTCTTTGCTGTCGCTTACTACTGTTAGCGTATCAAACCAGGTGCTGTGTTTAAGTGCTACACCTTTAGCTTTTAGGCCAGCAGCTAAAATATCAGCAAAGCGATGTATACGCTGCGCGATAGTTTTTAAGCCTTGTGGACCGTGGTACACCGCGTAAAACGCGGCCATGTTTGCAAGTAGTACCTGCGCTGTACAAATGTTTGAGTTGGCTTTGTCGCGGCGAATGTGTTGTTCGCGCGTTTGCATTGCCATACGTAGTGCGTCGTTACCTAAACGGTCTTTAGATACACCAATAATACGCCCTGGTAATGAGCGTTTGTAAGCATCACGCGTTGCAAAAAATGCAGCGTGTGGTCCGCCGTAGCCCATAGGTACACCAAAACGCTGAGCCGAACCAAGTACTACGTCGGCACCCAATTTACCCGGTGCTTTTAATAGTAATAAGCTCATAATGTCGGCAGCAACACAGGCAATGGCCTTTTTACTTTGTACGCCGGCAATTAGGTCGGTTATATCTACTACTTCACCCGATGTAGATGGATATTGGAAAAGCGCACCAAAAATGTCGTGGTTAACGGCATCTGCTGCTTTACCTACAATTATTTCAAAGCCAAACTGCTCGGCACGGGTGCTTACTACGTCAATAGTTTGTGTGTGTACGTCGTCGGCAATAAAAAAGGCATTGGCTTTTTTAGCTTTAGATACGCGTTTTGCAAGGCCCATTGCCTCTGCAGCAGCGGTTGATTCGTCAAGTAACGAGGCGCTTGCTAAATCAAGGCCTGTTAAATCTAGGGTCATAGTTTGAAAATTTAATAACGACTCTAAACGCCCTTGCGCAATTTCTGGCTGGTACGGTGTGTACGCTGTATACCAACCTGGGTTTTCTAGTACGTTACGTAAAATGACGTGCGGTACGTGCGTTGGGTGGTAGCCTTGGCCAATGTACGATTTGAAAACTTTATTTTTGCTTGCTACCGATTTTAAGTAGCTTAATGTTTCAACTTCAGTACGACTTTCGCCAACTGTTAATGGCTGCTCTAAGCGAATACTTGCAGGTACAGTTTGGTCGATCAGCTCTTGCACACTTGATACTTCTAAAGCACTTAGCATATCGCTTACTTGTGCTGGGCTAGGCCCAATATGGCGGCGAATAAAATCTTGCTTTTGCTCTAGTTGTTCAAGAGATTTGGCGTTTGACATGAGTCTAGATTCCTATGATCCTAAATACTAATGGGTAATTAGTATGATTAAAATATGTGATGATTTAATAACTTACTGTGTATGGAGTAGGCTGTTAAATCATAAAAGCCCCGATATTTATATAAATACTCGGGGCTTTTGACTAAGAGTATTACTCTTCGTCGATTGTGTTAGCGTAATCTTCTGCGCTAAGTAGGTTTTCAAGCTCTGATTCGTCAGATGCTTTAATACGGAATAACCAACCGTCGCCGTAAGCGTCGTTGTTAACCGTCTCTGGTGCGTCTTCTAGTTCTTCGTTAATAGCAACAATTTCGCCACCAATTGGTGCGTAAATGTCTGATGCTGCTTTAACCGACTCTGCTACTGCACAGTCTTCGCCAGCGTCTACTTCATCGCCTACTTCTGGTAATTCAACAAATACCATGTCGCCAAGAAGCTCTTGCGCATGCTCAGAAATACCAACAGTAAATGTACCGTCACCTTCGTTGCGAACCCACTCGTGTGAAGAGGCATATTTTAAATCGCTAGGGATATTGCTCATTGTTTTGTCCTTTGGTTTATATTGGGAGGATACCAATCACAATAATTATTGTGATTGGTATAACCAAATTTTTAAATTATTGATTTGCCGTTACGTACAAAGCTAGGCTTTACTACTTTAACGTTGACTAATTTTTTGCGCATTTCTACTTGGGCTGTATCCCCTATTGAACGCGGTACACGTGCAAGGGCTACACTAAAACCAAGCGTTGGTGAGAAAGTACCTGAGGTAATTACCCCTTCACCACCATCAACAATTACTTTTGATCCGCTACGCAATACGCCTTTTTCTTCAAGCACTAGGCCAACAAGTTTGTCTGTGCTTTTTTCAGCGCGTTGCTTAACAAGTACGTCACGACCAATAAAGTCACGATCTTCAGGTTCCCATGCAATGGTCCAGGCCATGTTAGCTGCAAGTGGCGATACGCTCTCGTCCATATCTAGGCCGTAAAGGTTCATACCTGCTTCTAAACGTAGCGTGTCGCGTGCACCTAAACCAGCTGGCGCTACACCTGCATCTAGCAGTTGTTGCCATAAATCGGCAGCTTGATCGTTCGGCACTACAATTTCGTAACCGTCTTCGCCAGTATAACCCGTTGTGGCAATAAATAAATCACCTACTTGAACACCAAAAAACGGCTTCATACCTTCAACAGCGGCTTGTTGCTCAGCATTTAAAAGTGTGGCTGTTTTTGCTTTAGCGTTAGGGCCTTGCACTGCAATCATTGCAAACTCAGGGCGCTCAGTTACGGTTACTGTAAAATCAGCTGAAACAGTTGCTAAATGTGCTAAATCTTTTTCGCGTGTTGCTGAGTTAACAACTAGGCGGTAAAAGGTTTCGCTAAAGTAGTAAATAATTAAATCGTCGATTACGCCGCCTTGCTCGTTAAGCATGCCAGTGTAAAGTGCTTTACCAGGGACTGTTAATTTAGCTACGTCGTTTGCTACTAGCTTTTGTAAAAATTCTTTAGCTTGCTCGCCTTCAATATCAACAATAGTCATGTGTGATACGTCAAACATACCAGCATCGGTACGCACGGCATTGTGTTCTTCTATTTGTGAGCCGTAGTTGATTGGCATTTCCCAGCCATGAAAATCAACCATTTTTGCGCCTGCTTCAAGGTGCTTAGCATGTAGTACAGTTTTAGAAGTCATAACATTCCTTCACGTTTTAAATTAACCCTGTGCGGGCGTGGCTTAAATTAGGTCTAAAAACAGATAAGCACATGTGTGTTTACCTGCTAGTTATTTGTGTTTAGGCAGCTTCACCATGCATAAGTGCAAAACCTTGTGCTTGCATATAGCTTTGCCATTTTTGTAGTTCTTGTTGTTTAGCGACTAATACAAAATGTTGTTCGTCATTTTTGTCTATTGCGGTAATAAATACATCGCCGCTTTGAGCACCGTAACATAATTGCGGATTTGATAAACGCAGCCCCGGCGTTAATTTAAACGCGTCGATTAATGCGTCAAATGCGTTATTTCCGCTTAGGGTAAATGTAGAAAGGTCGGTGCGTATTACGTAGTCAATATCAAAACGAAGCTGTTGCTCATTTATAAGTGCTTGTAATTGCAGGCTTGCGCTGTGAGGTAATACAAATCTAAAAGCGGTTTCGCTAAAGTAGTAAACAGCAAAGCTGTACTGAGAGTTGTAGTCGCCATCAAGGGTGCCTTTTAAGCCTAAACCGCTGGCGGTTAGCTTAGTTAAATCTAGGCCTAAAATAGTGCTTAAAAACACACTGGTTTCGGTGCCGCTAAAATCCATTACAACGTGAGCATTGCTAGTTTGCAAAGCATTAGTAACCGCAATACTTGCATTGCTGTGACGGGCAAACATTATTGGGTTAAAAGTCATAACAAACACCTGTGTATTTTTGATTCTAAAAGTATATTGCGCACGTCTATCAACAACAAATTGTAATTATTTATCAATTGATAAATAATACTTATATATATAGCCGTATAAATTGTAATTTTAAATATGAAAAATATATCAACCGATGGTTTACGTACGTTTGTAATGGTAGTTGAGGTAGGTGGTTTTGCTAAAGCCGGCGATTTGCTTGGCCTTTCGCAGCCCGCTGTAAGCTTACAAATAAAGCGCCTAGAAGATATGATTGGCTATAAACTATTTAAAAAACAAGGCCAACGCCAAGTGCTTAACCAGTACGGTGAGCTATTACTGCCTATGGCAAAACAAATGATGCAACATAACGATGCTATTTTGCAGCAGTTCACCTCAGAAAACATTGCCGGTAAAGTGCGCTTAGGTATACCCAGCGAATTTGCGGCGCGCATACTCCCCTCTATTATTGGCGACTTTGTAGCGTTTTATCCTGAGGTGTCGTTAGAGGTTAAATCGCGCTTGAGTAAGCATTTGCTTTCCGCTTCAAGGCAAGATCAGTTTGATTTAGTACTTGCCCTTAACGAGCGACTCAACTCTGATAAATTTCCTATTTTTATGCAAGACGAGCTTGTATGGGTAGGCGACCTTTCACTTGCAAAAAATGCAGTAGTGACCTTAGTTACAGCGCCCGAGGGCTGTATTTATCGTCGTAGAGCCATTGATGCATTAAAAAATGCAGGCATAAAATACCGCATTGTTTACAGCAACGCCGATTTAACCGGCCTTATTGCCGCTTTAAAAGAAGGATTGGGTATTACAGTACTTGCTAAAAGCACTGTGCCTAGCGATCTTAACTTTCAAATTCAAACAAAACATTTACCAAGCTTAGGCAGTATCGGCATTAGCTTAATTAAAAGCGGCGGCGAGTCGGAGCATGCTGTAGATAAACTTGCTGAATTTATAGCGCTAAGGCTTGGCTAAATAAATACACAAAACCGATACTTAAGAATGAATGCTAAATTGAAAGCACCATACAAAAGAAACAATTTAGTTAACAAAGTAGCATAAGTAGGTGTTTTTAATTCTAAAAAACTAAACTATTAAACAGTTAATAACATTGATTCGTATTCGTTAACGTGTTCAAATTACGCCAATTAAGATAATTGACATGATCAGGACACACAATGACCACTAAGTTTTTAGTATCTACCCTTGCAACTGCGGTTGCTTTGTCTTTTAGTGCTACTGCAATGGCACAAGGCAGTTCAAACCAAGATCAACGCTTTGAACAAATTACCGTTATTGGCTCACAGCAGGCTATTAACGATATTCCAGGTTCTGCGACGTTTATTTCTGACGAAGAGCTACAAAAATTTGAATTTACCGATATTTCACGTGTTTTAGCGTCTGTTCCGGGTGTATACGTTCAAGAAGAAGACGGCTACGGCCTTCGCCCTAACATTGGTATGCGCGGTACAGGCACTGGCCGTAACGATAAAATATCAGTAATGGAAGACGGTGTATTAGTTGCACCCGCTCCTTACTCAGCACCTTCTGCTTACTACTTCCCTACTATGGGTCGTATGGAATCTATTGAAGTATTAAAAGGCGCTGCCTCTGTTAAGTATGGTCCGCGTACTACGGGTGGTGTTTTAAACTTACTTTCTCGCAGCTTACCAACTGAGCCAAATAGCTCAAAAGGCATGGTTGATGCAGCTCTTGGTGGCGATGGTTATTACAAAGGCCACGCTTACTTCGGTAAAGAAAAAAACAACACCGCAGGTTTAATTGAAGTATTTACTTATGGCGCCGACGGATTTAAAGAGTTGCCAGTAGGTAGCGATAACACAGGCTTTGAAAAAACAGATTTATTACTAAAGTTTGGCCATACATTTGGTAAAAACGACGCCCACAGCCTAGAGCTAAAAATTAAGTACTCTGATGAAACATCAGACGAAACTTACATGGGTTTAACTGAAGAAGATTACAAATCAAACCCTAATCGTCGTTATGCAGCATCGCAAAACGATGAAATGAACACTCGCCATAATGCTTACCAACTTAACTATGCTTACCAATTTGGCGAAGGTTACGAGTTATTAGCAACCGCTTATTTAAATGATTTTCATCGCAACTGGTATAAAGCAAGCAGTGTAGGTACAAGCACGCTTGAGCAGTACAGCGAATTTGAAGCAAACCCAACGAGTGAAGGCATTGAGGGTATTGGCGTAAAAGCGAATAACCGTGATTACCAAGCAAAAGGTATTCAGTCTGAGTTACACATACCTGCAGGCGATCACTACGTGACTGTTGGCGTACGTTACCATGAAGACGAAATGGATCGTTTTCAGTGGCAAGATACGTACACGCTAAATCAAGATTTAAGTATGACGCTAACATCGCAAGGTATCCCAGGGTCTGACAGCAACCGTGTAGATAGTGCCGATGCACGTACTTTGTTTGTTCAAGACGAGTGGACAATAGACGCTTTAGTAGTAAGTGCTGGCCTTCGTTATGAAGACATTACGATTACGCGTGAAGAGTGGTCTAAGTCAGATCCAACGCGCAGCAATGGTTTAACTAAAAATATATCTAACGATACTGAAATTTTAGTACCGTCATTGGGTGCTACTTACACGCTTAACGAAAACGTAACGCTACTTGCGGGCATTCAAAAAGGTTACGCACCTGCGGCGCCGGGTAACGCTGACCAAGACGAAGAAGAAAGTGTAAACATTGAGTTTGGTTCGCGCTTTAACGCCGCTGGATTTACAGGTGAAGTGATTGCGTTTTTCTCTGACTACGACAACATGCATGGTAACTGTACTGCTGCGGTTGGCTGTAGTGATGACAATATTGGTGACCAATACAACTACGGTGAAGTAGAAGTATCGGGCTTTGAATTTAGTGCAGCACGTACGTTTAATACCAAGCAGGTTGCTTTTCCGGTTAAGTTAACTTACACCTACACAGATTCTGAGTTTCAAAACGATTTTGATTCAGAAATTTGGGGCTCGGTAGAAAAAGGCGATGCAATGCCATACGTACCAGAAAACCAAGTTGCTTTATCGTTAGGCGCTGAGTTTGCATCGTTTGTGGTAAATAGCCAAATGCGTTACGTATCAAGTGCACATGCCGATTTAACTGACTCAGGCTTAGATGCTATTGATAGCCGTGTAGTATGGGATTTAGCGGCTAAATACTTAATTGATGCTAACCAAAAAGTATATTTAAGCGTAGATAACTTACTTGATAAAACCTACATTGCTAACCGCGCTAATGGCGGTATTCAGCCAGGTAAGCCACGTACAGTACAGGTAGGCTACACATACTCATTCTAACGAGTTAAATAACTCTCTAGCTGCGTTAAAAATAACTCATATAAGAACACTATATTTCGTTATTTTTGCCTTGTTATAAAGCTATTTTCCTATCGCTATAATAGAGTATCAATTGATATAAAATTAAAAGCGTAAATTACAAACACAAAAAAGCCGAGATTGAATTTCAATCTCGGCTTTTTTAATACATTAAACTATATTAGTTATTTGCGTTACGTTGGCGTAATACTTCAAATAAACAAATGCCTGTAGCTACCGATACGTTTAAGCTTGAAACTGTACCCGCCATCGGAATTTTAACGAGCATATCGCAATGCTCACGCGTTAAGCGGCGCATGCCCTCGCCTTCTGCGCCCATAACAATAGCCATTGGGCCTGTTAAACTTGCATCAAATACGTGGTTATCAGTTTCGCCAGCAGTACCTACAACCCAAACACCTGCGTCTTTAATTTCGCGCAGCGTACGTGCAAGGTTAGTAACTTGAATAAGCGGTACTGTTTCGGCTGCG
Organism: Pseudoalteromonas carrageenovora IAM 12662; assembly: GCF_900239935.1. NCBI lineage: Bacteria > Pseudomonadati > Pseudomonadota > Gammaproteobacteria > Alteromonadales > Pseudoalteromonadaceae > Pseudoalteromonas > Pseudoalteromonas carrageenovora. The sequence goes on along the minus strand of NZ_LT965928.1, from coordinate 676,310 downwards.
CCACAGGCCACTTTACGTGCAGTGCCGTTAAGCTTAGCTGAGCGATCTTTAGGTACAATTATAGCGTGAACGCCTGCGGCGTCTGCACTACGTAGGCATGCACCTAAGTTATGCGGATCGGTTATACCATCTAGCACAAGTAAAAACGGTGTGTCTTCACGCGCGATGATCGCATCTAAATCTTTTTCGTTAAACGTTGGTGCAGCTTTAACGTTTGCAATAATGCCCTGATGTTGCTCACCTTTTGATTTGCTATCAAGCGCTTTACGCTGCATAAACTGCACTGAAATACCAAACTTACGTGCTTCATCAATAATCGGGGTTGAGCGTTTATCGTCACGACCTTTAAGGGCGTAGATTTCTATAAAACGCTCTGGCTCACTTTCTAAAATTGCTTCAACAGAATGAAAGCCAAAAATTAATTCATTACTCACGTATTATCTGCTCCTGGGCTATTACGTTTACGGGCATTTTTGCCTGGTCTTTTAGGCTTTTTAGCTGCCTTTTTCTTTGGTTTTTTCTTAGCTGTACCATCAGCGGCTTTTACTGCTTTTTTATTAGCAGGCTTGCCTTTACTCGCTGGCTTTTTTTTGCCCTTAGGTTTTTCATCATCAGTAGATGATTTACCCGGGATTTTACCTGCTTTTAATTGCGAACGAACACTTGCAGGTGCATGGCCAGATTTACCCGCGCCTTTAGCACCACGGCGGCGTGAATATCTATCTTGTGCTACATCGCCTTTAAGCGTTAAATTTATGCGGCGTTCGTCTAAACTTACCGATGCAACTTGCACTGTCACTTTATCGCCAAGGCGATAAACTTTGTGTGTGTGCTCACCTATTAGGGTGTGTTTTGCTGCGTCGTGCTGGAAGTATTCATCACCTAAATTAGTAACATGAATAAGCCCGTCAATTTGTAAATCGTCTAGGCGAATAAACAAACCAAAATTAGTTACCGATGAAATAACCCCGTTAAACTCATCGCCAACGTGATCTTGCATAAACTCACATTTAAGCCAGTCGGCAACTTCACGCGTTGCATCGTCTGCACGGCGCTCTGTTGTTGAACATTGCTCGCCTAATTGATCTACTTCATCGTCGGTATAAGCATACGCGCCTGATGTTTGTTGACCTTGTGCTTTTATTACCGCTTTAATTGCGCGATGCACTACTAAATCTGGGTAACGACGAATTGGCGATGTAAAGTGTGCATAAGCCGAAAGCGCTAAACCAAAGTGGCCTATGTTATCTGGCTGATATACAGCCTGCTTCATTGAACGAAGTAACATAGTTTGAATAAGCTCAGCTTCTGGGCGGTCGCCTAAACGCGCTAATACTTGGGTTATTTCTTTTGGTGTTGGCTCATCACTTAACGTACTTTGAATACCAAGCTCAGTTAAAAACTTAGTAAAGTTACCTAGTTTTTCTTGATCTGGTTCGTCGTGCACACGATAAAGCGCACTCGCTTCGTGTTTTTCGAGTAATTTAGCCGCCGAAACGTTGGCTAAAATCATACATTCTTCAATGAGTTTGTGCGCGTCGTTACGAATAACAGGCACTATTGATTCTATTTTACGTTGCGCGTTAAATACAAAGCGTGTTTCGAGTGTTTCAAACTCAATAGCTCCGCGCTCTTGGCGAGCACCTTTAAGCGCCATGTACATTTGCTGTAGGTCAGTTAAATGCGGCACTACGGCTGAGTATTCATCGCGTAGTTTTTCATCACCTTTTAAAATAGCGTTTACTTTGGTGTAAGTTAAACGTGCGTGAGAATTCATCACTGCTTCGTAAAACTTATAACCCGAAAGCTTACCCGCATCCGATACGGTCATTTCGGCAACCATACATAAACGATCTACTTTAGGATTAAGTGAGCATAAACCGTTAGACAGCACTTTTGGCAGCATAGGAATTACTTGCTCAGGAAAATACACTGAGTTACCACGCGCTATGGCTTCTTTATTAAGCGGCGTGTTCATGCCTACATAATGCGATACGTCGGCAATGGCAACCCATAAGCGCCAACCGCCTGATTTTTTACGTTCACAATATACTGCATCATCAAAGTCGCGTGCATCTTCGCCATCAATAGTGACAAGCGGTAAATCACGTAAATCTACACGGCCTTTTTTATCAGCGTCTTCAACAAATTCGCCAAGGTGAGCCACTTGTGCTTCTACTTCTTCTGGCCAAACATGAGGAATATCGTGATTACGAAGCGCTACTTCAATTTCCATACCTGGGGCTAAATGCTCGCCAAGTACGTCAACCACTTTGCCCACGGCGTTCATATTACGACTAGGGTTTTGAGTGATTTTTACCTGCACCATTTGGTTGTGGCGGGCACCGTTTTCGTTGCCTGGTAAAATCATTATATCTTGGGTAATGCGCGGATCTTCGGCGACTACAACGGCCATGCCGTGTTCAACAAAGTAACGCCCTACTATAGGTGCGCGCTCGTTGGTAAGCACTTTAATAATGCGGGCATCACATTTTGAGCCAGAGCCACGTTTTGTGCCTTTAGCTAGTACAATGTCGCCATGTAACACCATGTTCATTTGGTGCTTAGCTATAAACCAATCTTTGCTCTCGCCTTCAACTTCTAAAAAGCCAAAACCGTCTCTGTGGCCTATTACTTTGCCTTTAGTTAAACCGGCTTCGTCTATTAAGGCGTAACATTTAAACTTATTGAAATACAATTGCCCGTCGCGCTCCATAGCACGAAGGCGGCGTTTAAATGCTATTTGGCGCTCTTCATCGTTTACCGCAAGCTCTTCGCATAATTGTGCGTAGTTAGCTGGTTTTGAACGCTCTTGAAGGTGAGTAAGTATAAACTCACGGCTAGGGACTGGGTTTTCGTACTTTTCTTGTTCTCGACTGAGATTTGGATCTTGGTTTGACATTCACTATCTTGTTAGTTGGTTATGTAGGTATTTTAACCCATATACGTAAAATGAGACAGGTAAAAGCTATTAAACTTTTACTAACTTAATTTTGTGTTTAAAAATATAAGATAACAGGACTTAACACGTCCTTAATTATGCTGCGTGTTTGTTTCAATAATAAGTTAAACACGCAGGATTTTAGTCTACTTTTTCTGTAGGTTTTCCCAGAGCAGTTTACTAATATTTTCTATAAATGCTGGGTCTTCTTGTTTTATTGTTTGTAAAATATGTTTGTTTATTTGTGTTTTATTTTGAGCGTAAATCCAGCGATTTTTATTAAATTGCTGTGCAAATTCAAGTACACCAGCTTGTAGCTCTTCGTTATTAGTAAACACTTCTTCTATTACATTGTTTGTTAAAAGATCGCTTGCACCAACACGCTGCCCAGACATAGCTAAGCGGTTAAAATAGGTGTGAGGAATTGCTTTATGAATAATAGGGATCATAGAAGGCACAAACGGGACGAGTACATCAACCTCAGGAAAACAGAAAAAGCCTTTGTCTGATTTCATAAATCTAAAATCACACGCACACGCAAGTACAGCACCATTACCATAAGTATGGCCGTTTAACGCTGCAATAATAGGCATCGGAAAGGTAACAATACGCTTTAATAGCTGAGTTATTTCAAGCATAAAGTTAGCGATATCTGTAGGTGTGTTACTTGAGTTAGACATCCATTGTAAGTCGATTCCAAGTGACCAGTTTTTATCACTCGATGATGTTAATACTACCGATGTAATGGCTTGGTTACTTTCAATGTTATCTAGGTGTTGGTTAAGCTGCGCTAAAAATGCGGGGTTGTGGCGGTTTTCAGCGGTGTTCATGGTTAATATAGCGGTGTTATTTTCGTTTTTAAACTCTATTAATGCTGTCATTAAACTCTCACTTGTTGTTTTTTAGCGTAACTTTAAGCGCTGTTCGTTACTTTTATAAGTAACATAGTAATACTTTACTTATAATTTATAAACCTAAAACAAGTTAAGAGCCCCTCCTGCGTTATTTGTGTGGCTTATGGCTATCGCATTAAATTAGAGAGTTATTTGACGCGATAGCAAATTTGTTTTTAATAAATGGATACTAAAGCCAGCCTTTTTGCCTTGCAATACGCGCGGCATCTACACGGTTTGTTGCGTTTAGCTTGGCTATAGCATCAGACAAATAGTTACGCGTAGTGCCTTCGCTTATAAAAAGCTGCTTAGCAATCTCACTTGTTTTAAGACCATCGCTTGCAAGCTTGAGTGCTTTGCGTTCTTTGTCGGTCAGTGGATCGGCGTCGTCTAGGGCGTTAATAGCAAGCTCTGGGTCTATTACCTTTTGCCCTTGCATTACTTTTTTGAGCGCGTTGATAAGCTCATCGCTCGGGGCTTCTTTTAATATAAACCCTTTAACACCCGCACTTAATGAGCGCCTTATATATCCCGCTCGTGAAAACGTGGTCATTATTACCATTTTTATAGCAGGAAACTTTACCGCTATTTGCTCACTCAGCTCTATACCATTCATGTTAGGCATTTCGATATCCGTTAAAATAATATCTGGCATGCTATCGTCTGTAAGGTTAGTAATTGCTGTTAGCGCATCTTGGCCGTTACTTGCTTGGCCTATTACCTCAATATTAAAATCAAGGCTTAGCAAAGCAGCAACTGCGTCGCGAACCAGCGCTTGATCTTCCACTAAATATACTTTGATCATTGTAAATCCTTAGCTGTAATTGGCAGTATTACATTTAAAGTAAAGCGCTCGCCACATGTAAAACTAGCACTACCATTAAGTTGCTCTGCGCGCTCTTTTATACCGTTTAAGCCATTGCCTGCGTTTAACGTGCTGCAAGGTGCATGATCGATAACCGTTATAAGTAATTGCTGCGCTGTTTGCTCTATATTTATTTCGCTGTTTTTTGTACTGCTATGGCGCAGTAAATTAGTAACGGCTTCTTTAATTATAAGGCCTGCTAAGCCTTCTACTTTAGCGGGCAAAGTATTTAAAACCACGTTAAATGTAACGTTAAACTCTTGCTCTATAAGCCTTTGTTTAAGCTGCGCTATTTGGCTTACTAAGTTAAGTTGTTTTAAATCGCTTACTGCATTTCTTACATCGCTAAGTAACTGCCTAGCTAAATCGGCTACTTGGGCTATTTCGTTATTTGCCTGCTCATAGCGCTCACCTTGGTTTAATTTATTGGCAAGCTCTGCCTTTAATGCAATTGATGAAAGGGAATGGCCTAAAATGTCGTGCAGGTCGCGCGCTATTCGTTCACGCTCAGCAATGGCCGCTAACTGCTCTAGTTGGTTAGCACTTTCTTGCTCACGCTTTTTGTATAAGCTTTCTCTTTTTGCTGCAATACCGTAACTAAATAATGTGGCGCATAGAATCAAAGCAACAGCTAAAAAGTATTGAACCTTACCTATATCACCAATATATGCACTTAATAAAACCGTGAATGTAATTGCGAGTGCAGCATAAATTCTTTGATGGGAGCTGTAAGAGTAGCCTGCTACGTAGGCTACAAAGCCAAATAAAGTAGGCGTACCTGTGGTGTAAAAAGTAGCGCAAAAACAAATTAATAGCATGGCTACAAACAACTTGGTCACCCGTACACTTTTACAGTTTATTGCCTTTACATACAAAAGAATAAAGGCAATATAGAAGGCTAAAGACATAATAATTTGATTAGCTGTAAAGCTCGCAAAATTAATTATGAGTGGGAGTAAATAAAAGCCAGTAAAAATTAAATGTCCATATTTCCAAAAACCTTTATCGCTTTGTTGAGAAAAACTGCTTAGCGAGCTCATGCTGGTACCTCATGCATATTATTTTTACTTATAGCATTATTTTTATTAATAAATATAAATAACACAAAAATACTAATGAGTATAAAGTAATCATTTATTGAAACACTAAAGCTAAGTGATTCTAAAAACTCGCTAATAGCTAGGCTTATTAAAACTAATGTATTCATAGCAACCTCCAAGTAAGTAAGGTAACTATGCCAAAGCCCAAAATTAATAAGAGTGTGAAATGTCATTAACTTTGCTGACAATTGTCATGTTTTATAAATTTCATCCTGTAGGCGTTCGTCCAGTGATAACATATTAAAAAAAAGGAGATGATGTTTAAATGCAGCCACAACAGCAAAGTTTAATTTACTTACATATTGCCGTATTACTTTTTGGGGGCACTGCCCTTTTTGCAAAACTAATTGGTTTAAATGCGCTTGATATTACTGTTTATAGAACCGCCATTGCTGGTATGGCTATTTTCGCCATGCTGTACTTTCAAAAAAAACAAATAAAGCTCAACAAGCCAAAAGACTATTTAATAGCGCTATTCTTAGGTGTAGCAGTAGGCTTACATTGGGTAACTTACTTTGCAGGCATGCAAATGGCAGGTGTTACTATTGGTATGCTGGCTTTTTTTAGCTACCCCGTGATGACTGTTTTTTTAGAACCACTATTTAATAAAAGTAAGCCCCAAGCAAAAGATATAATAAGTGCAGCTGTTGTAGTAATGGGCATATATTTACTCGTACCAAGTGCCGATTTAGGTGACGATGTAACCATTGGTGTAATTACCGGGATTGTATCGGCTTTGTTTTTCTCAATTAGAAATATTACCCACAAGCGCTACTTTAGCCAGTACGGCGGCCCACAAACTATGTTTTACCAAACCTTAGTGGCAAGTTTAATGTTATGCGCATTTATTGAAGTTCCCGTGTATGAAGTTAGCGACCACGACCTAATTTTAATTGCTGTGGCGGGTATTATTTTTACGGCTACACCGCACTCGTTATTTGCAGCCAGTTTAAAACATTTATCTGCAGCAACTGCGGGGTTAATTTCTTGCTTACAACCACTTTATGGCACAATACTGGCTATAGTAATTATTCATGAACGCCCTACTTTAATGACCCTCCTTGGCGGTGCGCTTATTGTTAGTGCTGCATGTTTTGAAACCTGGTCTATCACTAAAAAGGCTCGACAATGAAAGTATTTGCACACCGAGGTGCCAGCGGCGATTACCCCGAAAACACTAAAAGCGCAATTTTAGAAGCACTAAAAGCGGATATTGATGGCATTGAGGTTGACGTTCAAAGTGCGCTTGATGATTACATGATTATTCATGATTCATGGCTCGATAGAACCACCAACGGAACAGGTAAAGTAAGGGCCTTTAATGCCCAAGCTTTATTTAAATTAGATGCGGGCAACGGCGAAAAAATACCTACGCTTCAGCAATTACTAGATTGGAATAACAATAAAACATTATTAAATTTAGAGCTTAAACACACCTTTGAGCTTGAAAAGTTTGCAGCTGTACTTGAGAACAATATTGCAGCTGGCAACATATCAAAAGATAACGTTTTAGTGTCGTCGTTTGATCATCATCAATTACAGTTCCTAAAAAAAGCACTACCATGGCTTAAAATAGGCGCACTTACATCGTCGATTCCTCTACATTATGCAAAATTTGCTCAAGAGCTAAATGCATTTAGTGTTCATGTAGATAAAAGCTTTGTAAATAAAGCATTTGCAGATGATGCTAAAAAACGGGGCCTAAAGATTTATGCTTATACGGTCGATAAAGAGCAAGATATAACACTAATGCTTGAGTATGGCGTAGATGGAATTTTTACTAATTACCCTGCGCAAACTAAAGCTTATTTAGCGTCGAAATAGCAAAGGTAGCTTACCTATTGCTAATAAAAATTACAGGGCTTGAGTTTAATGAGTAGTTTTATGAAAATTTATAAATATGTAGAACAAACATTCTTTTTTACGCTAACCCGTAAAATAGTTGGCAACTTGAGCTTTGTATTTTTGTTTCAAGCAATTACATTATTTTGGTTATACCAAAGCTTGAGCGAACAACAGCAAAGTACGGGGCTATTTTGGTTGCTAACTTTAGTGATTATATTTGGCTTTGTTTTTACTCTTTTTTATATGCGCTTTTTAATTGTACGCCCTGTAACTGCAATGCGAGATACCTTAATACAAATAAACCAGCAAGATGCCAATTTAGCAGCCAAACTCCCTCATTTTTCTTACGATGAATTTAAAGATTTAAGTACGCAGTACAACCTATTTACTACTCATTTAAGTGAGCTATTAAGTACTACGCACAATAGCGCTCAAGCTAGTGCTCACAGTAATACCCAAGTGACTGAGTCTATGCAAAGTACTGAGCAATCAAGTGAGCAGCAAATTAATTTAAGCCACAGTATTATTAATGCCAGTATGCGAATAACTCAAAGCTTACAAAACATAGTAAGCAACACAGACAGCGTGCATGAGGTAAATAATGAGCACCTAAATTTTGTAAAGCTCTCAGCATCAGAGCTTTTAGCTTTAGTTGAACAAGTTAAACTTATTACCAATATGCTAGGTAACTTTTCAAATACGGTGGCAGGGCTTAAAGAAAACAGCGAAAACATTCGCAGCATATTAAAAATGGTTGAAGAGTTTTCTGATCAAACTAATTTATTGGCACTAAACGCTGCAATTGAAGCGGCTAGAGCCGGTGAAGCTGGTAGAGGCTTTGCAGTTGTTGCTGATGAAGTACGTACGCTTTCAATAAAAGTAAGTGGTGCAACTAGGCAGATTAGCGACTTTATAAATCAAATGAACGAGCTAGTAAGTGAAACAAACAAAGAGTCAGAGCAATTAATTGCCCACTCTAATAGCGCGCAAAGCGCAATAAGTAATACATCTGATGGCTTTACTAAAATGCTTAATGAGTTTGAACAAAACCAGCAGCAACTCCAGCAAATAGTAAATGCAGTGCATATGTTGGAGAACACTCAAACACAAACTCATCAATCAGTAGAGCAGATTGTAGCGCTTGGTGAGCAAGCTAAACAGCAAATAGACACAGCCCTTAACGATTGCCAAAAATCGCAGCAATTAAGCTTACAAACCCAGCAACAGTTAAAGCGTTTTGTACTTTAACAGGCGTTTTCGCCCACCAGCAAATATGTTAAATTACGCGGCTACTAATTTAAGCGTGAAATGTGTGTGAGCAACCCTACTCCAAATTATGAACAACTAGCCCATCAAATCAAAGTATGGGGGCAAGAGCTTGGCTTTAGCGAGGTTGGCATAACCGACATTGATTTATCTAAACACGAAGCACAATTACAGCGCTGGCTTGATGCGGGTTATCACGGGTCAATGGATTATATGGCGGCACATGGCATGAAGCGCGCTCGCCCTGCTGAACTAGTACCCGGAACTCAGCGCGTTATTTCGGTAAAAATGAATTACCTTCCCCCTGATGCAAGCTTTGCTAAAACACTTAAAAATACCGAAAAAGCCTACATTAGCCGCTATGCTTTGGGCCGCGATTACCATAAATTAATGCGTAATAGGTTAAAAAAGCTAGGCCAAAAAATAGAACAAGAAATAGGCGCTTATGGCTTTAGGCCATTTGTAGACTCAGCGCCGGTGCTAGAGCGCCAGCTTGCTGAAAAAGCAGGGTTAGGCTGGCGTGGTAAACACTCTTTATTAATAAACCAAGAAGCCGGTTCGTGGTTTTTTTTAGGTGAGTTATTTGTTGATTTACCTCTACCAATTGATGATGAAAACACCTTTGAAGGCTGTGGAAAATGTGTAGCCTGCATTACGCTTTGCCCTACAGGTGCGATTGTAGAGCCTTATGTGGTTGATGCACGTAAATGCATATCTTATTTAACTATTGAGCACCAAGGTGCTATACCACAGCAGTACAGAGCTTTATTAGGTAATCGTATTTATGGCTGCGATGACTGCCAACTTGTATGCCCATGGAATCGCTATGGAAAAATAACCGATGAGCAAGATTTTCATCCTCGTACACAATTAAAAGATAAAGACTTACTTGAGTTATTTGCTTGGGATGAAGCAACGTTTTTAAAAAACACCGAAGGCAGCCCTATTCGCCGTATTGGCCATGAGCGTTGGTTACGTAATTTAGCGGTGGGTTTAGGAAATGCCGATTTTAGCCCTAAGATAGTTTTTGCCCTTGAAGATAAAGCACTAAAATGTAGCGAGCTTGTTTTAGAGCATATTAATTGGGCACTTACACAGCAAAACGACAAACAGCGTGTGCAACTTCGTAAAACCCTTAGGCTGATTAGAATTGTAGAAAAAGGTTTACCCCGAGATGCTTAAATACTCGGGAGTAAACCTCTAGATTTAAACGTACTAGCTTTTTAACAGCAACGATAAATGTTGCTCAATTTCAGCAAAGGCTGCTTTTACTTGTTTTACAGACTCCTCTCTAGCAATTGAATTTTGGATTGTTTCATCTACTTTTTTATAAATAAACACCTCCTGATCTTCATCTAGCCCCATTGTGGGGATACGCTCTTCAAGCTCTTCTTGTAATTGTTTAAACACTTTTTCGTTACTTTGGCGGTTCTCATTTAATAAGCTAATTAACCCATGAAATTTACTGTGGACTGTACTTGCAACAGCATTGAGCTTTGCCTGCTGCGACTCGAGCATTTTTTTGGTCATAATTGCACGTAATTGCTGCTCGGTAACACTTACAATAAAACAAACATGATCGCGTATACGTCCGTGCTTGTCTGGATCATGATCTGGCATGTTTAAAATAAGCAGGCTGATCAGTTCATAATTAACTAAAATTCGATGCGAAAATTCATGTAAGCGCCCTTTATTTTTAAGCATTTCAAATAGCTCAACAACAATAGGCGAGCATACGCCACTTAGCGCAAAGTGGTTGATTTCATCGCCTTGTCTAAATTCAACATTGCTTTGTAAATCAAATGACTTGAGGCAATCAATAAGTGCTTTACCAAGCTCTTCTGGTTCGTTAATAAACCCGATGTTTTCAACATAATTAACTATTTCGCCCATTTCACTACTGTTGGCCATCGCATTAAATGCAGTAGAGGTCGCGTCTTCAACTTGCTTTTCAAGGCTTTGTTTTTCAATAAGTACTTGGTTTAAATTTTTAAGTTTAGATTTGAGCTCATCGTGACCAAACGGCTTTACAATATAATCTTCAGCACCAACAGAGTAGCCTTCCATTCGCTCTTCAACCGTGCCACGTGCCGATACAAACATGACAATAATGTGCGCTGTATTTGGGTTCGCTTTAAGTGCTTTACATACTTCGTAGCCGTTCATTTGCGGCATACTTACATCAAGTAAAATTACTTGCGGCATATAGCCTTCAACCATCTCTAAACACTCAGGGCCACTGGTTGCTACTTGTAACTCAAAATCAAGTTCTTCTAAAATCTCTTCAATTATTTCAAGGTTAAACGGCTCGTCATCGACGGCAAGAATTTTAGTTAAGGCCATAATTTATCATCCATTCAAATTCTTCAAAAAGTTACTTGGCGTGCCAAAAAAACAATCAATGATTTTGCTGCTCTAATTGTTCTTCGGCCAAATGTTCATCTAGGTTTATTTCCAGCGGTACTTGTATGCATACAGTTGCACCACCGTTTTCGTTATTTTGCGCAGTTATTTCACCTTGGTGTAAAGACACAAACTCTCTACACAAGGCAAGGCCTAAACCGGTACCACCTGCGCCACTGTTTGTTTTGCTACTTTGCGCAAACTTGGTAAAAATATGTTCAAGCTCATCTTCAGGTATACCAATGCCGTTATCGATTACTTCTATTGTGGCAAGCTTATGATCTGACTCAAGGGTTACTTGTATTTTACTTTTTGGCTCACTGAACTTTAAAGCATTGCCTAACACATTTCGTAGTAATTGATTTATTTGCTCTTCATCGCACTGTGCAATAACAGGGAGTGGTTGTGCAGTAAAAGCTATTTCAATTTCTTTTTCCATAGCAGTACCCGATACATCATCAATGCTTGTTTTAATGATATTTGCCAAATTATATGGCCGAGGATTAAAAGGAAATTTACCCACATCGAGTTTAGATAAATCGAGTAAGTTATTTAGCAACGAAAGTAGACGCTCGCCACTACTTTCAATGCGAGATAAGTACTTAACGAGTTTTTCTTTGGCAAAATCGCCTGCAGCTAGCTTGCTCAAACCAAAGCGCGAAAAGCTTAATATTGAATGCATTGGTGTGCGCAGCTCATGCGACATATTCGCTAAAAACTCTGACTTACTGAGATTGGCAGCTTCAGCTACGTTTTTAGCATGTTCCAGCTGTGAGGTACGCGCTCTTACTTGCTCTTCAAGTACGTCTTTGGCCTCTAGCAATAAGTCTTCTTTTTGTTTTAGATGAGTTACATTTTTAAAAATTACAGCCAGTGCAATTTCACCGTGGTGATCTATTTCGTTAAAAGAACCTACTAGCGGAATATAATCACCGGTCGTTTTAGATAACCGTAAATCACAGCTAAATTGGCGATTACTATTTAGTGTTGTAATTTTATCTTTTATACCACAAATAGAGTCGTCATCTAAAAAGGTAAATACAGATTTACCCTCTAGTTCATTAAACGGTAAATTAAAGAGTTTTAAACACGCATCGTTAGCTTCTATTACTTTACCACTGCGTTCAAATAACATGATGGCGTCTGGCGTATGTTTATAAATAACTTGGAGTAAGCTGTCTTTTTCGATTAGTGCATCTACGGTATCTTGCAGCCTTTCGACAAGCTCTGCATTATGGCGTTTTAGTAACTCTGTTTGCCATAATTTATGGACCGACTGTAATAAAACGCTGTCGTTTAAAGGCTTTATTAGTACATCTTCTACGCCTTGGCGAATAGCTTCTATCATCGAGACTTGATCGGGGCGAGAGGTAAATAATAAACAACGGCAGTGCGGCTGAGTTACTTTTAATTTCGAAAAAATATCTAACCCAGTACCATCACCTAAAATAAAGTCGCTAATTAATATATCTATATGCTTATCTTTACATATTCCAAGTGCTTGGGCGCTGTTAATGGCGGTATGTGTTTCTATATGTGCACCCACCAAACTGTTTTTCATTTTCTCGAGGCGCTCAGGAATGTGATCGACTAATAAAATGGTTGGTAATTTTAATATATGGTTTGAGCCCAGCTCTAATAGACTCTCTAGTAGCGAGGTGATTTCTTTGTTAGAAAAAAACGGGTAAACCACCGTTGCATTGGGAGCAACATGGTTTAATTGACTAAAGGCAGATAACTACTCACCGTTTTCTGCTTTTGGTGCAAGCAGCATAAAGCGCTCTTGCGCAACTTCGCTTGCAAGCGGCTTAATAGCATCTACAGGTACACCATGGGCCACTATAACAAGGTCATAGTCAGCTATGCGGGTGTACATTTCTAGCATGCTAAAATGAATTAATTCGACTTCACATCCTATTAATTCTAAAAGCACCTTCACCCTCATGGCGATGACGCTGCTACTATCAACAATTAATATTTTTCGAATCATCAAGCTACACTTAAAAATTAATAAACTTAATATGTTAATAGCGTAGTCTATTTTTATTTAATTGGCATAAGTCCTTGTACTTATTTTGTAAAAAAATATTACCCGAATATGAAACACCTTTAATTAAATGTGTTTTCCAAAAATAGTAAGGCTATATGGTGTGCCATCCATAATGGCAACATTGGGTAATTCGCCCCATACATCAAACTCAAAATGCTTAAATAACTTTATGCTTGGCACATTATGGCTAAATATAAACCCAAGTAATACTTTAATATCCAACTGCTTAGCTGTAATTTGAGCAAACTGCATTAACTTTTTACCTAAACCTTTACCTTGTGCTTTGCTGGTAATGTAAATACTTACTTCTACTGTACCGTCGTATGCGGGACGCCCATAAAACGACTTATAACTTAGCCAAGCAAGTACTTTTTCATCTTCGCAGTAAACATATATAGGTCGATTTGCAGTATGGCTATTAAACCACTCACGTTTTTGTTCAACGCTTACTTCTTCGGTATCTGCGGTGACCATTCGAGACGCAATTGTCTCGTTATAAATAGCGACTATTTCACTTAAATCATTAATATTTGCAAGGCGAGTTGTCATAGTTACTTGAAGGGTTGATCAATTTTGTTCATATTAGCGTATGTTCCCCCTATCAAACAATCGTAAATGTAGGTGCAAGTTATGCTAAAAAAAATTATTTTAGGGTTAGCTGCGTTATGTATAAATATACCATTGCACGCATACGCATCGTCTGCTGAAAACGAGCAAACATGCCAAGACTTTACCAATGTAAATATACGAAAGCTGCGCTCTGAGGAAACGATTAACTTATGCCAGTTTAAAAATAAGCCTTTGCTTATTGTAAACACAGCCAGTAATTGTGGGTTTACCTCGCAATTTAGAGGGCTTGAGGCACTTTACAAAGAATATAAAGATAAGGGATTGGTAGTGCTTGGTTTTCCGTCTGATGATTTTTTTCAAGAAGAAAATGACGAAAAATTAACAGCAAAAGTATGCTTTATAAATTATGGCGTAACGTTTCCTATGTTTGCCACCAGCGAAGTACGTGGTAGTAATGCTAATGCAATATTTAAACATTTAAATAAGCAAACAAGCTCACCTAATTGGAATTTTTATAAATATTTGGTGTCTGCTGATCGTAAAACAATTACTCGCTTTAACTCTAAAGCTGAACCATCGTCAGCACGCTTAGTTAACGCAATTGAAAAAGCACTATCTAATAACTAAACTGGTACAATTAGTGTAATCTGACTAGACTAGTTTTCATTCGATTAAAAAAACATCACTTTAAATCCAGGAGATTTTAATGACAGTAGCAAGCGCACGACACATACTTGTAGACAGCGAAGCACAATGCTTAGATCTAAAAACACAAATTGAGCAAGGCGAAGATTTTGCTGAATTAGCAAAAGCACATTCTAACTGTCCTTCGGGTCAAGATGGTGGTGCTCTTGGTGAGTTTGGCCCAGGCATGATGGTACCTGAGTTTGATAAAGTAGTATTCTCTGCACCTATCAATCAAGTGCAAGGCCCTGTACAAACACAGTTTGGCTATCATTTACTTGAAGTTACAAGCCGTTCAGAATAACGTTGTGTTATTGCAATAAACAAAAAGCCGCTTATGCGGCTTTTTTTAGGAGTAATTATGAAGCTTATTGGTACTGATGCCTCACCTTATGCTCGCCGCATAAGAATATGGGCACTTGAAAACAACTGTAATTTAGAATTTGTTACTTTAAATATATTTTCTGAAGAAGGCCGACCTACGCTTGCTAGTAATAACCCTGCACGCAAAGTACCTATTTTGGTTGATGGCGATCTTACGTTAGGCGATTCAAATACAATTTTACGCTACCTTCTTAAAAAAACAGCCCAACCCGATCTTTCATGGCCGCAAGAGCAATTACTTACAATCATTAATGCCTGTAACGACTCACTCGTTGAAATGGCAATTTGTAAACGCTCGGGATTTGATACTCAAAGCGATAAATTATTTTTTAATCTGCAAAACGAACGCATTGCTGAAACATTAAGCTATTTAAATACGCATTTAGCTGATGATGAATTTAAAAGCTGTGAATACCTCAACATCAGTTTATACTGCCTGCTTGATTGGATTTGCTTTCGCGAACTGACTGACTTTAGTCAGCACAGTGAGCTTGTTGCTTTTTATGAGCAATATAGCAAGCGCCAAGCAGCAATAAATACCAGTCCTAGTCTCTAATTTAAAAAGGTAAACACATGAGCGATATCGAAATAGAATCACAACTAGTTAGCTTTGTAGAAAAAGTACGTGTAAGCGAGCAAGTATGGGCACTAAGCAGCGATGATGGCGGCTTTGTTGTATGTGAGTCAAATCAGTTTGCAGAAACTGACGTATTACTTTTGTGGGAAAGCGAAGAAGCAGCTAAAGCCCAGTGTAAAGACGAATGGGCAGAATATAGCCCGGCCGAAATCAATCTTGATGAGTTTTTAGATGATTGGGTTGAAGATTTAAACGAAGATAGCGCTTTAGTTGGTCTAAATTGGAATGACGACCAAGTATGCGTAGAAATAGAACCCGTAGGTTTAGCACGCGCTTTAAGCGAATAAATTACGCTATAAAACTGATAGCGAATAAAAACACCCTGCCTATTTTTATGCAGGGTGTTTTTGTTTGCAGCTAAATACATAAATTCTAGAATCGATACTCGCATCTTTGTATAGTTTAAGTATAAAATAGAACACGTCATTACTTTCAAGGTATTACGTTGAAAACCCATCTTGGTCGTCGCCCTTTTTCAGCTATGGAACTGCATACACTTTATAATGGATATATATATGGTGATGTTAAAGTTGCACGTGAGCAAGCTAAACACTGGCACTTTTGGCTGCCTTTAATCGCTTATTATAGCGGTGCGTATAGTGACGAAATAGGCTGTTTAACACTTGATGATCTTGTTTTTGAGCAAGGTATTTTATGCTTTAGTTTTCATACCCACGGAAAAATAAAACCACGCTTAGTACCTGTGCATCATGCCTTAGTTGATGCAGGCTTTAATGACTATATTGAATTTATAAAAGCCCATCACCATACTCGCTTAATGTTCGACTTACCTGCCAAAACAGGCCGCTATAGCGAAAAAGTACGTATATGGTTTTCAGGTGAAGGAGAGCGCGCTGGGTATTTGCAAAAATGCGCTATTCCTAATGTAGATCAATTAGGAATGAAAACAGCTGTTAGTAGTCTTCGTCTTAACTTTGAACAACAAATTCGTATCTATGCGCTGCAAGCTAGCTCAAAAGATGCCTTTAATTACTTAATGGGCTTTAACGAATATCAGCACGATAAATTTGACGACATTTCACTATTAAATAATGTGATTCAGCAAATTCGTATTATTAACCCTCACGTGCATTGGACACGTTTTACCCTTCGTGAAAGCCACTGACAAACTTTGTTACTCTTTAGCCTCTTTTTGACTATTCTATCCAAGCTATAATCAATTACTCCATTCTAAAAAGCTGTTAGGATATCCACACTCTAAATAATTAACGCATAAAAAAGCCTATTTAGAGTAGTTTCTAACAACAACAATCTAGGGATTATTATGTTTTTTAAAAGCTTCTTAACGGTGAGCGTTGCTTTAGCAATGAATGCTGCAAACGCTAACGAATTCGTTATTGAAAAACTCGCAAAACCAAGCTCACAGCAGGTGTCGTTAACACTCGACCCAAGCCAAGATACATTCACAGGGATGACTGAAATAGCCCTAGAAGTACTAAAACCAACAAAATACATTGAGCTAAATGGCGTAGCTTACGCTGTAAAAATGGCGCAACTACTTGGCGAAGAAAACTGTGATTTAAGCAATGAAATGCTTAAAACCGGTAAAGTTAAATTTAGCTGTAATGAGCAAATTCAGCCGGGTAAATACACGCTTAAAGTTGACTTTTCTGCGCCTTATAACCGCCAAAGTGTAGGCTTATATAAAACTTTAGACCAAGGCACACCTTATTTATTCACTCAATTTGAAATGAGTGATGCACGCCGTGCATTTCCTGTTTTTGATGAGCCAAATTATAAAATTCCATTTCAACTAACAATTACCGCACCTACGTCTCAAAAAGTATATGCCAATACGCCAGAGCTTAAAACAACGGTTAACGGCAATATGACCACCCACTATTTTGATAAAACACCGCCAATTCCATCGTATTTAGTAGCGATGGCTGTTGGCCCGTTTGAAGAGTTAAACATTGAAGGCATGCCTATTCCTGGTCGTGTTATTACGCCACAAGGTAAAATTCACTTAGCCAAATACGCTAAAGAAAATATGCCAAAAGTACTGGGCGCACTCGAAGCCTACTTTGGTATTCCTTATGTTTACAAAAAGCTAGACTCTGTTGCTGTTCCTGAGTTCCCGTTTGGCGCAATGGAAAACTCAGGCCTGGTAACTTACCGTGAAGATATTTTACTTGTTGATTTAGCAGCAGCAACACGTAGTAAAAAGCAGCGCAACGTGTCTATTATTGCTCACGAACTTGCTCACCAGTGGTACGGTAACTTGGTAACCATGAAGTGGTGGAACGACTTATGGCTTAACGAAGCATTTGCAAGCTGGATGGCGGCTAAAATTACTAAGCAGCTTAACCCTGAGTTTGAATCACACCTTGATTTACCACAAAACAACGTAATGGCACTTGATGCTCGCCTAAGTACTAAACCTATACGTAAGCCAATTAAAACCGAAGCCGATATTATGGATGGCTTAGGCTTAGCATACTCTAAAGGTAGCTCAGTACTTGCAATGGTTGAAAACTGGATTGGCGAAGATGCATTTCAAAAAGGTATTCAGAGCTATTTAAAAGAATTTTCATACAAAAACGCTGAAGCTGCAGATTTATGGGAAGCGTTAGGTAAAGCGTCAAATAAAGATGTAGCAAGTGTTTTAAAATCGTTTATTGAGCAATCCTCTTTTCCGCTAGTAAATGTTAAACAGCAAGGTAAGAAGCTTACTATTTCGCAAAGCCGTTTTGCAAACGCTGGGGTTGATGCCCCTGCACAGCTATGGAATGTACCTGTAGCTATAAAATATGGCGCGGGCGATAAAGTAAAAACGGCTAATATTTTACTCAATAAACAAAGCCAAACTCTTGATCTAGATTTTGAACCTGAGTGGATTTATCCTGACCAAGGTGCTTTAGGCTACTACCGTTGGGTAATGGATGATGCACAATTTAGCGCACTCATTAAAAAAGCCCCTAGCGTACTAAGTGATCGCGAGCGCCTAGCACTGCTTTCAGCTACTGATGCATTACTTGATGCGGGTGTTATATCTGCTGCAAAATTAATGCAAACGCTTGAAGTATTTGTAAGTGATAGCCATCCTCGCGTAGCTAATACTGCACTGGGTTATTTAGTATCACAGCAGCGCACCTTTAAAGATCAAAGCAATAAAGATCTATGGCCTGAATTTATTCGTGGTGCTGTAACGCCTGCGGCTAAAAAATATGGCCTAGAAGCGAAAGCCGGTGAAGACGGTGCTATTTCACAGTTAAGAGCAGCGGTTGTGTCTCGTTTAGGTTTTGATGGCGAAGATCAAAATGTAATAAATAAAGCAAAAGAGCAAACACAAGCTTACTTAAAAGATCCGCAAAAAGTAGACCCTTATTTAGCAGGCACCTACTTAACACTTGCCGCTTTTCATGGTGATGAAGCATTACTTGATCAATTCATGACGACGTTTAAAACGACTAAAGATCCGCAAGTACGTACTAATATGCTCGCTGCAATGAGCTTTTTTGGCGAACCAAAGCTTCAAAAAGCAGTATTGGCTTATAGTCTAACGGATGAAGTAACGGCTTCTGATATGCGCACTATTTTATCTGGTCAAAGCTATACAGACGAACGCCAAGCGCTATTTATAGATTGGGTATACAGCAATTACGATAAAGTAACTGCAAGCTTGCCACCGTTCTTTATTCCTAACTTACCGTACTTTACAACTGCAAGCTGTAATGCAGAAAGTCTAGCTAAAACAAAAGTATTTTTTAACGAAAAAGTAGCTGATGTAGCTGGTTATGCGCGTACATTAAGTAAGCTTGAAGAAAGCACAAATGATTGTATCGCCCTTAAAACACGTGAACTTGAATCGGTTAATAGCTTCTTAAAAAGTAAGTAATTCTTAGATTCATTAAATTATAAAAATACAAAAGCCGCTGAATATAAATTCAGCGGCTTTTTAATAAGTATCTTAACCAAGTTTTTGCTTAACTAAGCCTTTTATTAACCACCAATGATCATAGTTAATTTAGCTATAAAGTCTTTTGCAGCTTGCTCTGAGTTTATTTTAAACGCCACGCCGCAATGAATTGGCTGAGCACTTTTAAATATACGCGTTGGGAAACGGGTCATTTCACTACTGTGAAAATAACCGGGAGCGCGAACAACTCCGTCTATATCACTAAAGTCATCACTAAACACTTCGAATGCTGGTCGAATTACAATTTTACCTTTACCGCTTTCGCTGTGAGTGTAAAACGCTTCTTTAGAGTTTACTAACATGTACTCTGCAATGTTCTTAATTTTAAAATTACTTCTGCACTGTAATTTAATGAGTTGCTCTGTAAGCTCTTCTGCGCTGTAGGCCACGTTGTAAATCCTATAATAGTAAGTTGCGCAATACAGTAACGTATACGCACTGCAAAGTCCGAATTTATTTTACATCACACACAAAAGCGAGCTTATCACTGTTATAGCTCATACGAGTGATTGTAGTATCGCAGTAAGTACTTAAATCTAACCACTGAGAAACCTCATTCTTACCTGTAAGTTGACGTTGATACACGCGGTTTTTAATTGCGTAAGCAATCGTTGCATCATCTTTTAAAATAAAATCTTGTACATTAGCTGGTAACCTTAGTAAGTCTTCAACTTGCTTAGTTTGTACATTAAAACTCGCTAAAATATGCTGTTCATTTTTAGTGTAACTAAATAAAAATTTAGCCATTGAATGATTATAAATTAACGTCCGCCCAATATTACTTGCCGCAATATGCCCTTTTGCAGCCTCTACAGAGGTGTATTGCAGTGTATGCGGTTCACCTAATATAAACATGACTAAATCATTTTGAATACCCCAAGCGTGGTAGCCTACAGGCTCTATCCAATCAAAAATACGACTTGGGCTTTGCTGTGTATCTAACGGGTATTGCCATAGTTTTTGCTTAGAGTCAGACTCAACCACAATGGCAGATAAACTCTTTTCGTTTGGCATAACTGTTGGGGAATATTCACTTACAGGTGAGTTTGTAAGATTGCTAACTTGTTTTGTAGCTAAGTCGTAATACGCAATATCTGTTTGGCTATGCTGATTAGAGATAACTTCATGGGTAAAGTAAATACCCGAATTAGTTAAATAAGGTTGGTTGTTATAGCTCTTTTTATCGCTTATTACCTTAACCTGTACCCCATAAGGTGTATTTAAATCTGCTAGTAATATTTGGCTCTTAGGCATGCTAGCCTGCGCCATACTTAGGCTAAGCGCCGTTATTGAAAATAGTCCAAGCAATGGTTTAATAAGTTTCATGCTTTCTCTCGTTTTAATTTTAAGCACCTCATGATAACGTTATTTGCTGGTGGCGTCACTTGAGCAGAGCCAGTAAACTCTTTATAACTAACGTGGTCCTAAAAAAGAGAAAAAAACATGTCAGCTAAACATCCTATCATTGCTATTACAGGTTCTTCTGGTGCGGGTACTACTACTACAACCAATGCAATTAAACACATTTTTCGTAGCCTAAATATAGATGCAGCTTTTGTCGAAGGGGATAGCTTTCACCGTTACACTCGCCCTGAAATGGATAAAAAAATACGCGAAGCCCAACAAGAAAGTAAGCATATTAGCTACTTTGGCCGAGAAGCTAACGACTTTGGCGCGCTAGAAACATTATTTAACCAATACGGCGAAACAGGCCAAGGTAAGCTACGTCGTTACTTACATACTTTTGACGAAGCAGTACCTTATAACCAATTACCGGGTACGTTTACACCGTGGCAAGATCTTGAATCGAGTACAGATTTAATGTTTTACGAAGGTCTGCATGGTGGTGTAGTTGATCAAGATCATGATGTAGCTAAGCACGTTGATTTACTTATAGGCATGGTACCTATAATTAACCTTGAATGGATCCAAAAGCTGATCCGCGATACTCAAGACCGTGGCCACTCTCGTGAAAAAGTAATGGATTCAATTGTTCGCAGTATGGACGACTACATTAACCATATTACGCCGCAATTTTCACGTACCCATATTAACTTTCAGCGCGTACCAACTGTTGATACATCAAACCCTTTTAGTGCAAAAGATATTCCTTCACTCGATGAAAGCTTTGTCGTTATTCGTTTTAGGGGAATTGATGATGTTGATTTTCCGTATTATTTACAAATGATTGAAGGCAGCTTCATGTCGCGAATTAATACACTTGTGGTGCCCGGTGGTAAAATGGGTTTAGCAATGGAGCTGGTTCTTACTCCTCTTATTAAAGATATTATTATTAAAAAGCGTGCCTTAGAAAACTTAGCACCTCTTGATATACCTATTTAACGCCTCTTCTAAGATTGAGCTCTCTCACGTACACTGCTGATTTTTAGTAACAATAAGGGACATTGTGTTGTACTCATTAAAAATTGTAGTGGGTTCTAAAAACCCGGTAAAAATTAACGCGGCTAAACATATTTTTGCAATATATTTCCCGGATCATGAAATTGATTGCCAAGGTGTTGATGCCCCATCTAATGTGCCAGATCAGCCTATTGGTGAAGAGCAAACACGCATTGGTGCACAAAACAGGGTAGCCTTTTGCAAAGACACCTACAAAGCACACTACTACTGCGCAATGGAAGGCGGTGCAGAGCAATTTAGTTACGGTGCAGCAACCTTTGCCTATGTGGTAATTAATAACGGCTCAGAGCAATCTGTAGGACGCAGTAGCAATTTACCTTTACCTCAAGTTTTGTATAACGCGCTATTAAACGGTGAAGAACTTGGCGATGTGATGGATAAAGCCTTTAATACTCAAAATATTAAGCAAAAAGGCGGCGCTATTGGGCTTCTTACTAATAACCATGCAACCCGTGAAAGTACTTATACTCAAGCACTTACTTTAGCAATGGCGCCTTTTTTACACCCTGCTTTGTATAACAAATGAATTAATTTAGGAAGTTTAATGAAATACAGTTATGTACTGTTTGATGCCGACGAAACATTATTTAGATTTGATATTCTCGCGGGTATGACCCGTATGTTTAAAGCATATGATATACAATTTACTAAAGACGACTACGTACACTATCAAAAAACTAATAAGCAACTATGGGTTGATTACCAAAATGGCACTATTAGTGCCGATTATTTACAAGTAACCCGCTTTAACGAGTGGTCTGAAAAACTAAATGTGCCAGCAAAAGAATTAAATGATGCTTTTTTAGATTCTATGGCGAAAATTTGCGAGCCTTTGCCTGGCGCCGTAGAGCTTTTAAATAAACTAAAGCCACATGCTAAATTAGGTATCATAACTAACGGATTTGCCCGTCTACAAACCGTGCGCTTAGAACACACTGGTTTAAAAAATATGTTTGAGTGGTTGGTAATATCAGAGCTAGTAGGTATAGCAAAACCTAATAAAGCTATTTTTGAGCACACATTTGAGCTTATGGGTAACCCTGATAAAAGCCAGATCTTAATGGTGGGTGATACTGCCTCAAGCGACGTACTTGGCGGTAATAATGTTGGTATTGATACCTGTTGGTTGCAACACCCTGGTGAGCAGTTACCTGAAGGGATAACTCCCACTTACACAATAACTACCTTAGATCAATTGCAGTCCATTCTTAAAATTTAGTTAAATTAAAAGCAAAAAAAATGACGCTATAAAGCGTCATTTTTTATAACTGTTTGTGAGCGTGTATTTTTAAAATACTAAGTTAGGCAGTCGCTAACTCAAGGCCGGGTGCAGGCATCGTAACAGGCGTTTCAAATGTTGCCCACTCCCATGCTGACTCTGTAGCCATAACTTTGCGAAGTAACTTGTTGTTTAAATCGTGACCCGATTTAAATGCCGTTACTTTACCTAAAAGGTTGTGACCTGTCATAAACATGTCACCAACACAGTCTAGTATTTTATGCTTAACAAACTCATCGCTGTAGCGTAAACCATTAGGGTTTAAAACTTTAAACTCATCAAGTACTACTGCGCTATCCATACTACCACCTAGTGCTAGGTTGTTAGCATGCATGTATTCTATATCTTTCATAAAGCCAAAAGTACGTGCGCGGCTAATTTCTTCAGTAAAGCTTTGTGCCGTAATGTCTAAACCAACACGTTGGCGGCTTTCATTAATTGCCGGGTGATCAAAAGCAATTTCAAAGTCGATATGAAAACCATCATATGGTTCTACTTCAGCCCATTTATCACCTTCTTCAATACGTACTTTTTCTTTAATACGAATAAAGCGTTTCGCGACATTTTGCTCTTCTATACCGCCTTTTTGTAACAAGTATATAAATGGTAATGCACTACCATCCATAATTGGCACTTCTGAGCTATCTAATTCTACAATTAGATTATCAATACCCATTGCGGCAACAGCTGCAATTAAGTGCTCAGTAGTAGATAAGCGAACGCCATCTTTGTTAATTAAACAGGTACATAGCTGTGTATCACCAACGGCTTCAGGTGTTGTTTCAAATTCAACAACCGGATCAAGGTCGACACGACGAAATACAATCCCAGTATTTGCGCTCGCAGGTCGGAGAGTTATTGTGACCTTCTCACCTTTATGAAGTCCAATTCCTATGGCTTTGACTACTTGTGCAATCGTACGCTGTTTAATCATAGGTTCGCTCACTTTAAAATCAGTTACAGTTAGACGGCGGAGTGTAACATAAATCCTTTTGCCTTTCAATATTTGTACATATTTCAAACAAAAGTATTATTAAATGTTAATCAGCCTGTTTACGTAAAAAAGCAGGAATATCAAAATAATCACCACCTTCTGATTTATCCGCTTTTTTACTATTTTGCGCTGAAGAGCTAGTTGAACTGCTTGAGCTAGTAGATTCTGTTTGTTCTTTAGTTTCTACTTGCGTGCTAGCAGTGCTTTCTTCAGAGCTTGTACCTTGGCTTGCAAAGCTTGGTACGTACATACTACTTGTTTGGTTTGATGAACCAGTAACATCAGAACCTGATGCCTTTTTAATACCGTTATCAACAATACCAAATTGTGGACGACGATCGCCGCCTAAACCAGTTGCAACAACCGTTACACGTAACTCGTCGCTCATTTCTGGGTCAATAACCGCACCAACAACAACTGTTGCATTTTCAGACGCTAGCGCCTTAACGTGGTTACCAACAATTTCAAACTCTTCAATCGCAATGTCCATACCTGCGGTAATATTAACTAAGATACCTTTAGCACCAGTTAAATCAACGTCTTCTAGTAATGGGCTTGAGATTGCGGCTTCAGCAGCTTCTTGTGCACGATCAGGTCCAGACGCAGAAGCAGTACCCATCATAGCAGTACCCATCGCTGACATTACTGTACGTACGTCGGCGAAATCCACATTAATTAAACCAGAACGTGTAATCAGCTCGGCAATACCTTGTACTGCGCCAAATAATACGTCATTAGCTTTAGCGAAGGCATCTAGAAGTGTAGTCCCTTTTCCTAAAACTTTAAGCAATTTATTGTTCGGAATTGTAATAAGTGAGTCTACAATTTCTGACAATTCATTAATACCTTGTTCAGCCGCAGCGGCACGTTTTTTACCTTCAAAATCAAAAGGACGTGTTACTACTGCAACCGTTAAAATACCTAATTCTTTAGCGATTTTAGCAACCACTGGTGCTGCACCAGTACCCGTACCACCGCCCATACCCGCTGCAATAAATACCATATCGGCACCTTCAAGGCTCGCACGAATAGTTTCTGCATCTTCTTCAGCCGATTGACGGCCTACTTCTGGGTTTGCGCCCGCACCTAACCCAGAGGTTATTTGCGTGCCAAGCTGTACCGTTATATCTGCTGCTGAATTACGTAATGCTTGTGCATCCGTATTAGCGGCAATAAAACGTACGCCTTCAATTTGTTGTTTTACCATGTGCTCAACAGCGTTACCGCCGCCACCGCCCACGCCAATTACCTTTATTACGGCTTCTTCGCCGTGCTGTTCCATCATATCAAACATGTTTACTCTCCGACTTGAGTATTAAAACTCGCCTTGGAACCATTTAGTAATGCGGTTCCACCAATTATTGTTATCCTCTGCTTTCGACTTTTGTGCATTCATCGATTGCATAGTGCGCCCGTATTGTAACAAACCAACAGCGGTTGCGTACGAAGGATCATCTACATAGTCTGTCAAACCAACCATCCCGATTGGTTTGCCTATTCTTACTGGCATTTGAAAGATGTCTTCTGCCACTTCCATAGCGCCAGTCATTTTAGCAGTCCCGCCCGTGATAACGAGGCCTGCGGCAATTTGGTCTTCTAAGCCTGAACGACGAATTTCTTCCATCGCTAATTCAAATAATTCTCTAAAACGAGGCTCAACAACCTCAGATAACGTATGACGCGACATTAATCTTGCAGGTCGCCCACCTACGCTTGGTACTTCAATAGTGTCTTCACTACTGGCCATTTGGCTATTTGCACATGCGTATTGTACTTTGAGTGACTCTGCATGTGATATAGGTGTACGAAATATTTTTGCAATATCCCCCGTCACTTGGTTACCAGCCACTGGAATAACAGCTGAATGACGCTGAGCACCATTAATATAAATGGTGATATCCATTGTACCACCACCAATATCAAGTACGGCTACACCTAGCTCTTTTTCGTCATCAGTTAAAACTGAGTAACACGACGCCAGTGCCGTAAATATAAGTTGATCTACTTCTAATCCGCAGCGCTGAACACATTTTTCAATGTTTTTAGCCATATCGTTCGAACACGTAATGATGTGTGCTCGTGCTTCCATACGCACGCCGCTCATGCCTAGTGGGTTTTTAATCCCTTCTTGCATGTCGATGCTGTACTCTTGCGGTAATGCATGTAGCATTTTTCGCTCTGCAGAAATAGGCACTGAACGCGCAATATGAATGACGTTTTCAATGTCTTCATCTGTCACTTCGGTGTTATTGATTGCAACTACACCGCTTTCGTTTTGGCACTGAATATGTTTGCCAGAAATCCCCAAGTACACTGAGCTAATTCGACAATCAGCCATTAATTCGGCTTCATCAATAGCTCGGCGAATCGACTCAGACACTAAGTTTAAATCGTTAACGCCGCCTTTATCCATACCATGAGATACTTGGCTGCCCACACCAACAATGCTGAGCTTGTTATCTGCGGTGATTTCACCTACCGTGGCAACCACTTTCGAGGTACCAACGTCTAATCCAATCACGAGGTTTCTTTCTGCTGACTTAGTCATGCCTTACTCTTATTTTGTAATTGTTCTTCTTGCAGTGGCTTAAAGCTCACAGCAAGGCCGGTATCATACCGTAAATCGATTGTATCTACTTGTGCATCTGCACGTTGTTCCATTCGCGGGTAAACATCTATAAAACGTTGTACGCGTTTGGCTTTATCTTTACGCCCTAAATCTAAGCGTATTCCGTTATCTAACCATAACTGCCACGAAAACCGCTCAGAGAGGGCAAGACTTGAAAGCGTCAGGTTATTTACCTTTAGCATTTCATCAAATTGCTTAAACGCAACCCATGCCTCTTCTTCGCTGCCTTCAGGGCCATATAATTGTGGTAAGTCGTGTAACTTATCACTACTTGCTTGAAACGCTTGGCCACTTTGGTTTAGCAATAAGTCACTATTCCAATGGGCTACGGCTTCATGTTCAACAACATATACTTGTATGGTGTCTGGCCATTGTTTTCGTACTGAAACAGTAGCAACCCAAGGTAAATCTTGAACAAGCTGCTGCACATGCTTTACATCTAATTCAAAAAAGCTACTTAAGTCTGCTTTTTTTATTGCTTTTATAATTGCTGTTTCATCAGTGTACTTTGGATGCCCTTGCACAATTAAGTGCTTTATTTGCGCATCTTTGTTCTCTACTAGCCAATCTGATACACCCGTAGTAATTTGCACCAGGCCAATGACTACTACCAGAAAAAAACTCACCCCAAAAATCAGCGACCAATTTAGTTTCAGCTTGATTTGTTGAGCTTTTTCTAAAAGGGGATGCATATTAAAGCGTTTGCTCTAAAATGCGAACAACTAATTGCTCAAAAGTTGCCCCATTTGCTTTTGCTGCCATTGGCACGAGCGATTTTTCAGTCATCCCGGGTACTGTATTTACTTCTAGTAAGTAAAAATTACCTTGCTCATCTTGCATAGCATCTACTCGGCCCCAGCCACTTGCACCGACTAAATCAAATGCATCAAGCGATATTGTTTGCAAATATTGAGTGTCTTGCGCAGATAAATCCGCTGGGCAATGGTACTGCGTTGTATTTGATTGATACTTAGCTTGGTAATCGTAAAAACCGTTAGGTGTGGTCATCTCAATAACGGGTTGTACTTCATCTCCAAGCACTGTAACGGTAAATTCTCGTCCTGTTATCCACTGCTCGACTAATACCTGATTATCAAACTTAAATGCATTGGCCAATGCTTCTTCTAGCTCTTGTGCGCTACTTGCTTGTGCCATGCCAATGCTTGAGCCTTCATGTGATGGCTTAACCATTACTTTTTTAAACTCATCCATAATGGCTTTAGCATCAAAACCTTTTTTAGCATCCACTACTGCATAAGGTGCTGTACTTAAACCAGCAGATTTAAATAGGTGCTTACAACGAACTTTATCCATAGCCAGTGCAGATCCAAGCACATTACTACCTGTGTAAGGTAGATTCATAAACTCAAGTGCACCTTGCACAGTGCCATCTTCACCACCACGGCCATGAAGAGCGATAAAAACACGATCTACACTTAATTCTTTTAATTCCCACAACGAGCGATTTTGAGGGTCGAATGCGATTGCATCTACGCCACTATTTTGTAGCGCGTTTAAAACAGCCTGACCCGATCGTAAAGACACTTCACGCTCTGCTGAGTTTCCACCTAGCAGTACCGCTACTTTACCAAATTGTGTATTTACCTGAGTCATACTTCACCCTGTTTAAGTTTTTCTATCGACATACCCGTTGCAGCTAATGTTTTAACTAGTTGACCTATGTTACCAGCGCCTTGGGTTAATACTAAATCATTATTTTGTAAGTTTGCTGCTAGCACACCTGCAAGTTCAGCATTGGTAGCTACGTGCAGAGGCTCTTTGCCGCGTTGACGTAAACTACGACACAGACTTTTACTATCTGCTCCTACGATAGGGTCTTCTCCGGCGCTATACACATCAAGTAAAAGTAA
Organism: Pseudoalteromonas carrageenovora IAM 12662; assembly: GCF_900239935.1. Lineage (NCBI taxonomy): Bacteria > Pseudomonadati > Pseudomonadota > Gammaproteobacteria > Alteromonadales > Pseudoalteromonadaceae > Pseudoalteromonas > Pseudoalteromonas carrageenovora. Next base: position 647,538 of record NZ_LT965928.1, on the reverse strand, counting down.
TTGATCAACATCGGCTAATACTTTTACAAAGTCTTCGTATAAGTCACGAGTACGGCTAAATCTATGTGGTTGATAAACCATTACCAAGCGCTTATCTGGCCACCCTTCACGAACAGCCGCTATAGTAGCCGCTACTTCCGACGGATGATGACCATAATCATCAACAAGCATTACATTACCGCGCTCGTTCTCAAACTCACCGTAATGCTGAAAACGACGGCCAATTCCTTCAAACTTTTGCAGTGCTTCTAAAATCGCATAATTAGCAATGTTTTGATCTTTAGCTACAGCAATTGCAGCAGTTGCATTTAATGCATTGTGCTTACCAGGCATATTAAGCGTAGCAGTTAAGCTATCGCCATTTTTACTTGTTACGGTAAACGTACACGTATTGGCAGATTGACTAAAGTCGCTCATGCGATAATCGGCATCGCGTGCTTCGCCATAGGTAATTACAGGGCGAGCAAAACGTGGGATTAGCTCGCTGGCAACTTCTGAGTCAATGCACACGACAGCTAAGCCATAAAACGGTAGGTTATGGATAAAATCTACATAGGTGTCTTTCATTTTCTCAAGACTACCGCCGTAGGTATCCATGTGATCTTCTTCAATATTAGTGATCACCGACACCATAGGCTGTAAATGTAAAAACGACGCATCACTTTCATCTGCTTCTGCAATTAAAAAGTCGCTTTTACCAACCTTTGCATTACTACCTGCACTATTTAATAAACCACCAATAATAAAGGTAGGATCAAGCCCTGCTTGGGCATAAATACTGGCAATTAAACTCGTTGTAGTTGTTTTGCCGTGAGTACCCGCAATAGCAATACCATGGCGAAAACGCATTAACTCGGCAAGCATTTCTGCACGGCGAACTACTGGTATACGCGCCGCTTTTGCAGCTATAATTTCCGGGTTTGTTTCATCTATTGCGCTTGAAACAACCACTACGTTTGCATCTTTTACGTTATTTTCGTGATGGCCAATAAAGACTTCTGCACCGGCTTTTATCAAGCGCTCTGTCATTGCACTGTGCGCAATATCAGACCCTGTAATACGATAACCTTCAAAAGCAAGTACTTCTGCAATACCGCCCATACCAGCGCCACCAATACCTATAAAATGTATGGTGTCTATTCGACGCATCGCTGGTCGTGAATATTTTTCTTGTAATGACGTTTCTTTCACTTATTTTCTCTTATTTGTTACTTGCTCACAGTGCGCAGCTACGCTTGCTGTGGCATCTAAAATGGCTTGCTTTTTAGCATTATTAGCCATTTCATCAATTAATTTTGGTTGTGCTAAATAAGGACTCAACAGCGCAACAATAGACTGTTTATTAAATTGCCCTTGTGGCATCAATAAAGCGCCATTAGCCATTACTAAATACTGTGCGTTAGCAGTTTGATGATCGTCAACGGCATGCGGAAATGGTACAAATACTGCCATTTTACCCGCTGCGGCAATTTCGCTTACCGTTAGTGCACCCGCTCGGCAAATAACAATGTCGGCCCAGCTATAGGCTGCATCCATATCATCAATAAATTGTGCTACCTTTACTTGCTGCTCAGTAAATTGATGTAGTTTATAAGCAGCTTTAACGCTCTCTAAGTGCCCTTTACCCGTTTGATGCCACACATTTAAATCACATGTGTTTGCCATAACTTTAAATGCTTCAGGTAAGGTCTGGTTAAGTACTTGAGCACCTAACGAACCACCTACAACGAGTACATTTATAGGGTTTGAAACTTCACGCTTAGGCACATCAGCCACACTTTGGCGAACAGGATTACCTACAAGCTCAGCTTGGCCTTTATCAAAAGCACTCGGAAAAGCGGCGAGTACTTTATTAGCAAATTTAGCCAACCATCGATTACTCATTCCAGCAACCGCATTTTGCTCATGAATAACCAGTGGAATACCCAAACTTTTAGCCGCAATACCGGTTGGCCCGGTTACATAGCCACCCATTGCAAGTACTACATCAGGTTGTTGAGATTTCAATACCTTACGCGCCTGCAATATTGCATTAAGTACCATGAATGGGGCTTTAATAAGACGCTTTAAGCCATTACCGCGTACGCCCTTTACATTAATAAAATCAATCTCAATATTGTGCTTTGGCACAACCTCGGCTTCCATTCTATCGGGTGTGCCTATCCAGCTGACTTCCCAACCTTGGTTTTTTAAATAATCAGCTACAGCAATACCCGGAAATATATGCCCGCCAGTTCCGCCTGCTACTACTACTAATTTTTTACTCATCGCTTACCTCCACGTGAGGTGGCTTGCTTGGTTGCCATTTTAGTTTCAAAATCAACACGCAATAAAATACCAGTGGCAATCGTCATCATTAATAAGCTTGAGCCACCATACGAAATAAACGGCAATGTTAACCCTTTTGTGGGTAATATTCCTGCACTTGCACCTACATTAACCATGGTTTGAAACGCAAACCAAATGCCAATTGCTAAGGCTAAATAGCCCTCATATTCTTTACCATTTTTAAGTGCTGTTTGGCCAATTAATAAAGCCCTAAACACCAAAGTACCTAACACCATTAAAATGCTTAGTACGCCTACAAAACCAAGTTCTTCAGCGATAACAGCAAAAATAAAGTCGGTATGAGCCTCCGGTAAGTACTGTAACTTTTGTACGCTATTTCCAAGTCCTTGGCCAAACCAATCACCTTGACTGTATGCCATCAATGACTGCACTAACTGATAGCCTTTACCAAATGGATCATCCCAAGGCTCTAAAAAACCAACAACACGTGCCATTCGATATGGCTCTAAAACAATTAAGCCAACAACCAGCGCAACGCCTGTTAAAATTAATGCAAAAAACTGCCAAAGCTTTGCGCCAGCTAAAAATAAAAGGCCTACCGTTGTAACAAACATAACAACCACGGTGCCTAAATCGGGCTGTAATAAAATAAGTAATGCGTATACAGCAAACACTGCTATTGGCTTTGCAAAACCTTTAATATTTTCTTGTACTTCTTCTCGCTTACGTACCAAATAACCGGCTATATAACTAAAAAAGAATAACTTAGCTAGCTCAGATGCTTGTATATTAAAAGGCCCTACAGGTATCCAACGCGTTGAACCATTTACCTCACGGCCAACAATTAGCACTACAAGTAGCAGCACTAAACCTATTAGCAATAAATAAGGGTTGGCTTTTTTCCACCAACTCATAGGCACTAACGTGGTTATCCAAAATAAACAAAACGACAACGCTAAAAAAATACCGTGTCGAATTGTAAAATGGTAAATATCACCAAACAGCCTATCTGCAGTAGGCATTGAGGCGCTGGTCACCATTACAAAACCCACCCCAATAAGCATTAACATGCAATAAAGCAAAGGCACATCATAAAGCTGTGCTGATGGTTTAGGCGTTAGTGCTTCTTTTAAATCAGCAAAAGCAATCATAATTGCCCTTCCATTACACATTGCACAAAGTCATCGCCACGTTGCATATAATTGTTATACATATCAATGCTGGCACACGCAGGAGCAAGCAAAACAATATCACCACGTTTGCTAAGTACTTGTGCAAGTGCCACGGCTTCTTGCATATTATTTACTAAATGCGATTTACTAGTAAGTGCCGCAAGTGCGTTTGCATCTTTACCAAAGCAAACGAGCGCTTTTACATGATTTTTTATATATGGTTTCAGCGCATTTAAATCAGCGCCTTTAGCATCGCCACCAGCTATTACAATCAGGTTTTCGTACTCTGAGGCTAAGCTATCTATTGCCGCTATAGTTGCGCCAACATTAGTGGCTTTAGAATCGTTAAAGTACTTAACGCCATTTTTATCGCTTACAAATTGACAGCGGTGCGCTAAACCATGAAATTGGCTAAGTGCTGTTGTGTACTGCTCTTTAGTAATATTAAACGGGCTCAATAACGCCATAACGGACAGGGTATTTAAGTAATTGTGTTTACCTACTACCGCAAGTGTACTAACAGGTAAAAACGCCTCGCCCTTCGCTATAAAGTGCAGCTCATTATTATGCTCAGCTAAGTGATAATCACCTTGGTCGGTGCCAAAACTCATTTGCGGCGCTAAAGAGCGGCTAATAGGCTTAGTTTGAATATCATCTTCGTTTATTACTATGAGCTCAGCATTGTTATAAATGCTTAATTTAGAATCGATATAAGCTTGGTAGCTGTCGTAACGATCTAGATGATCTTCAGATACATTTAATACCGTCGCGCTAATAGGTTTTAAGCTCGAGCTGGTATCAAGCTGAAAACTTGAAAGCTCCAGCACATACACGTCAAAATCATCGCTTAGTAAATCTAATACCGCAGTACCAATATTACCGCCAAGCGCGACTTTATAACCTGCCGCTTTTAGTACTTCATAGGCAAGGGTTACAACGGTTGATTTACCATTTGAACCCGTTACCGCTACAACCGGTTTAGTATTTATGCGAGCAAATAGCTCAACGTCACCAATTACTTCAACGCCTGACTCAATAGCCTTTGCGATAGCAGGTATTTTTAAGCTAAGCCCAGGACTTATAATAATCATGTCACTTTTACAAAGTGCAGCATCATCCAAGTTACCATAGTGAGTACTTAGCTGTGGCGCATGTTCTTTTAGCCAATCAATCCCGGGAGGATTTTTGCGGCTATCAACAACCTTTGGCGAGAAGCCATGAGATAATAAAAAACGCACAATGCCCAGACCGGTAACACCGAGTCCGAGCACTGTTATTTGTTTGTTTTTTATCTCGTTTAAATACTGCATTTATCGAATCTTTAATGTCGCTAGGCCTGCAAGCACAAGCACAATAGAAATAATCCAAAAGCGCACAATAACGCGTGGCTCAGGCCAACCTTTTAATTCGTAATGATGATGGATGGGTGCCATTCTGAAAATTCGTTGTCCACGTAATTTGTATGAGCCCACTTGTAATATTACCGACAAAGCTTCCATTACAAACACGCCACCCATAATAATAAGCAGCAACTCCTGGCGAACTAAAATAGCAATAATGCCCAGCGCACCACCGAGTGCAAGCGAACCTACATCGCCCATAAATACTTGTGCCGGATAAGTGTTAAACCATAAGAAGCCTAATCCTGCGCCTACAATAGCGGTACACACCACTACAAGCTCACTAGCAAGTGGTAAATGCGGAATATGTAAGTAAGCCGAAAAGTTAATGTTACCCGTTAAGTAAGCAATTATGGCAAGTGCTGCCGCGACTAAAATAGTAGGTACTATAGCTAAGCCATCTAGGCCATCGGTTAAGTTTACGGCGTTTGAGGTACCGACTAATGCAAAGTAGGTAATTACAATGTAAAACAAGCCTAACTGCGGTAATACATCTTTAAAAAATGGCACAACGAGAGAGGTTTCAGCCGCTTGTGTGCTGGTTGCGTAAAGTGCTGTGGCAACCACTAAAGCAATTACCGATTGCCAAAAATACTTCCATTTAGCAATTAGACCTTTTGGATCTTTACGAATAACCTTACGGTAATCATCTATAAAGCCCACCACACCTAGCGAGCCAATTACAAATAAAGTAGCCCACACATATTTGTTTGATAAATCAGCCCACAGCAAGGTACTTGTAAAAATAGCGCCTAAAATTAATATACCGCCCATAGTAGGCGTGCCTCTTTTAGACAAGTGCGATTCAGGGCCATCGTGGCGAACAACTTGGCCTATTTGCATACGCTGTAATGCACGAATCAGCTTTGGACCGAAATATAACGACATCATTAACGCAGTCAAAATACCTAAAATGGCACGCAGCGTTAAATACGAAAAAACATGAAAACCACTAAAATATTGAGTTAAATACTCTGCCAGCCAAACTAACATGATGATACTCCATTGATGGCATGTTGCTGGCCATTTACTAAATCGGTTACTAATAATTCCATACGAGAACTGCGAGATCCTTTCACTACTATTGTGATTTTACTATCTACTTTACTAAGACTTAATTGAATTTGTTTGAGCATCTCATCACGATTTGAAAAATGACGATTAGGCTTTTCAAATACATCACTGGCTGACTTGCTAAGCACACCGAGGGTAAATAGCTCATCAATCCCTTGCTCTAATGCATACTCGCCAACTTCTTGGTGATACATACGGGCATCTTCACCAAGCTCTCCCATATCGCCAAGCGCTAAAATACGGTGACCTTTAATATTACCAAGCAAATCAATAGCGGCTTTTACCGACTTAACGTTTGCGTTATAGGTATCATCTATTACCGTTAATGTGTCACTGACATTAATTAGATTTACGCGGCCTTTAACATCGCCCATAGTGGCAAGCGCATTAGCAATTTCTTCAAGAGATATGTCAAATTCGCTGGTAAGTGCTGCGGCTATGAGTGCGTTACTAATATTATGTTTACCCGGAAGCGCCAGAGTTACAGGTACTTGCTTGTTGTTGGTACAAAGGGTAAAGCTTGCTCTGGCGTTTTCGTCTAGGCTAATATTTTCAGCCCAAATATCGAGTTTTTCTGTACTTGATAAGCGCTTAACGTTTTTATCTGTTAACTTATCAAGCCAATATTGGCTAAATTCGCTATCGCAATTAACAATGGCAACGCCATCATCTTTTAGGCCATCAAAAATCTCACCTTTTGCTTTAGCTACACCCATTAAGCTGCCAAAACCTTCTAAATGTGCAGCCGCCACATTACATACAACAGCTACATCGGGTTTTGCCATTGCTGTTGTGTAAGCAATTTCACCTAAATGATTTGCTCCAAGCTCTATTACAGCAAAGCGATGCTGTGGCTCTAAACGTAATAAAGTAAGTGGTACACCAATGTCGTTATTAAAATTGCCTTTAGTGGCAAGTACATCACCCTGCACAGATAAAATAGCAGCGCACATTTCTTTTACAGTGGTTTTACCCACGCTGCCGGTAATAGCAATTGTTTTAGGAGCAACTTGCGCCATTACCGCTGCACCAATATCACCTAACGCAATACGCGTATCGCCAACAACAAATTGTGCAATATCAACAGCTACTTTGTGTTGAACAATGACACCAATAGCACCTTTTTGTTTTGCTTGTTCTATAAATTTATGGCCATCAAAATTAGGACCTTTAAGTGCTAAAAACACTTCACCCTCGCAAATGCTACGGGTATCAGTGTTTATATTAATCACTTTTTGATTATCACCTTGATAATCGGTTGCTAGCACATTAGCCAGCCAATCAAAATCCATTGGGATCATTGAGTTATCCCTCTTACTGCTTTTTTTAGTTGTTCTTGTACATAGCGGCGATCGCAAAAGTCTATGCGCGTATCGCCAATTATTTGATAATCTTCATGCCCTTTACCAGCAATTAAAATAACGTCGCCGGCTGCGGCATTATTTATTGCATAACTAATTGCGGTTGCTCGGTCGGCCTCTAAATGGGCCTTTTCAGGATGCGTTAAACCTGCTGCTACATCTGCAATAATGGCGTCTGGGTTTTCTGAGCGTGGGTTATCGCTAGTAATAATAACCTTATTAGCATTTTGCTCAGCAGCTTGCGCCATTAGAGCACGCTTGCCTTTATCTCTATCGCCACCACAGCCAAATACACAGCTTACACCGCCTGGCACATGTTTTTGCAGCGCTTGTAATGCAAGTGCTAACGCCTCAGGTGTATGTGCATAATCAACAACACATGTTGGCTTGTCTGCTTCGCTAAATGCTTGCATACGCCCTGCAACAGGTTGTAAATGTGCGCAACCATCAATAAGTTGCTCCAGCGGATAACCTAAGCTAAGTAATGTAGCGAGTGCAGCAGTTAAATTATACAAATTAAATTCGCCAAACAGCGGCGATTTTATCTTAACGTCACCCCAACTTGTGATTAATTGCGCCGAAATACCATTGTTAGAATATTCAACGTCAGAAAAATACACAAATTTCACATTATCAGGGGCTAAATTTTTACGCCCATAACAAACTAAGTTATTAAAGCTGTATTTTTCTAACCACTGCTCTGCTTGTCCGTCATCTTGATTGAGCACTACATGCTGTGGTTCAAAATCGCGAAACAGCATTAGCTTTGCATCCCCATAACTTACCATATCACCATGATAATCTAAGTGATCACGCGATAAATTAGTAAATACCGCCGCTTTAAATTGGCACTGTGCTACACGGTGCTGCACTAAACCGTGCGATGATACTTCCATAGCAATTAGTTTTTTATGCTGTTGGTGCAAATCACTCAATATATGTTGTAAATCAACAGTCGAAGGCGTGGTATTAATAAGTGGCGTGAGTGTGTCTGGGTGACCATACCCTAGCGTGCCAATAATGGCCGAATCTATACTACAAAATTGCGCTAAATGAGCAATCATTGCTGTTGTGGTTGATTTGCCGTTAGTGCCCGTTACACCAATCAAATCTAAATTATGACTCGGTTGGGCATAAAAACGACTTGCCAGCTCAGGCAATTTTTTATCTAGCTCTGTTACTAAATAAAGAGGTTCAAAGCTTACATCAAATTCACATAATCTATCTGCAATAATAGCTGTAGCGCCGTTCTCAATTGCTTTATCAATAAACTGCCCGCCATCTAATTGATGACCTTTTATAGCAACAAACACATCTCCGGGTGTAACATCACGGCTATCGAGTCGTAAATGTTTAACTACCTGCGAAGGTGCATCTATATCGATGTATTTTAAAATAGCCTTTAAATCACGCATCGTTATCTTTACCTTTCACGTACGCAACCTCTTCCTTATCTGGTGCAACGTTTAATATTCTTAATGCGTTAGAGATGATTTCTGCAAATGCAGGGCCAGCAGTGGCACCTCCATAGTACACATCACCACCAGGCTCGTTAATCATAACTACCACAGCCAAGCGTGGGTTACTTGCTGGTGCAACACCTGCAAAATAACCTACGTATTCATCACCATAACCACCAGCAACAGCCTTTTTAGAAGTCCCTGTTTTACCAGCAGCACGGTATCCATCAACTTTTACGTTTCGCGCGGTGCCATCTTTTTCAAACACGCTTTCCATCATGTGTACTACGGCTTCCACATCTTTTTGCTTAAAAATACGCTCGCCTTCAGGTACATTATCTTGCTTTAAAATAGTAAGAGGACGATTTACGCCACCTGCCCCTAACATGGTATAAAAACGCGCCATTTGTGCGGTACTTACCGAAATCGCATAGCCAAACGACAGCGTTGCAATTTCAAAATCTGACCAACGGCGGTTTGGGTAAAATAATCCACTGCTTTCGCCCACCATGCCCGTGCCTGTGTCGCTGCCAAAGCCTACTTTTTGGTATAACCCTACTAGGTAATCTTTTGGCACTTGTTGCGTTACTTTGGCTACGCCCATGTTTGATGAATATTTTAGGATTTCGCGAAGTGTCATTTCACCGTGATTACGGGTATCTCTTACTAAGCTACCACCTAAACGCATCCAACCTGGGTAGGTATCAATCGTGTCGTCAGCCTTAATTGCGCCGTAGTCTAGCCCAGCCAAAATGGCTAGTGGCTTAACGGTTGAGCCAGGTTCAAACAAATCGGTAATAGCACGGTTACGACGCTTATGCGGGGCTGCATCATTTAAGTTATTTGGATTAAATGAAGGGCTGTTCACCATGGCAAGAACTTCACCGGTTTTAACATCAACCACCATGGCCGACCCCGATGTTGCTTTATAGGTGAGCACTGCAGATTTTACTGCTTTATAAGCTATGGCTTGAATACGTTGGTCAATACTTAGTTGAATGCTTTCTGGCTCTACGCGTTCACGTTCATCAAGTACTTCAACTTCACGACCTTGAGCATCTTTACGAATAGTACGTCGCCCTTCTTCGCCTGTAAGTGCATTTTCGTAGAGCTTTTCTATGCCCTCAATGCCTTTACCATCAATGTTTGTAAAGCCAATGATATGAGCTGTCACTTCACCTGCAGGGTAATAACGTTTAGATTCATCAAGTAAATGAATGCCTGGCAAGCGTAAGTCGCCAATATAATTTGCAACTGCAGGAGTAACTTGGCGCTTTAAATACACAAAGCGGCGGCTAGGATCGTTTAAAAGCCGAGAATTGATCTTTTTAGGGTCAATACGCAGTACATCAGCAAGCTCGCGCCAGCGTAAATCGTTTTTATAATATAAGCTGGTACGTTTATCTAGTTCAGCTGCGTTTTCAGTGAGTGCTAAGTGATCTTCACCGTCTTTACGTGCTTGTTTAACTACTTTAGCAACAAGTGATTTATGCAGCGCTTTTGGATCTGCATACACACTCACCACAGGTACACTTACAGCAAGCTCTTTACCGTGCCGATCAAATATCATCCCACGTTGCACATGCAGTTTTTCTACTCGTACAGTACGTTTATCGCTTTCTGATCGCGCTTTATCTGGCTCAATTACTTGCAAATAAGCAGCACGAGACACCAGTGTAACAAACACCATAAACACCACACCACACACCAGCATAAAGCGCCATGTGATTAAGTTTGCTGCTGGTTTTTTGCCTCTACTTGTTCTCATTGTACTATTATTACCTGCTCATCTTGACTGGTAGGTCGTTTCATTTTTAATTGCGATGTAGCCACTTCTTCAATGCGCGCATGCTGCGAATAAAACTCTTCTTCTACAAGTAAATAGCGCCACTCTAAATCAAGTTCATCACGTTCTTGCAATAGCGTATCTTGCTCAATAAGCTGACCACGTGCTAGGTGAGTTACCTGTACAACGGCTAAACTTGATGCGAATATCACAACCAACAAGGCCGAGGTTAGCTTGTTAGCTCCTAGGCCTTTTAATATTTCTAAAAATAAATTAGGTTGGCGATAGTTCGCTTTTTTACTCATCCCAACCTCTGTGCAATCCTAAGTACTGAGCTACGTGAACGAGGATTACGCTCTATTTCTGCAGCACTTGGTTTAATAGCTTTACCCACTGCTTTTAACGTCAGGTTTTTATTTATTTGTGCATCGGTTAAAGGCAGACCTCTGGGTAACGCTTCTCCCTTACTCTGTTTTCTAATAAATTGTTTAACAATTCTGTCCTCAAGAGAATGAAACGAAATCACCACTAAACGCCCGCCAGGTTTAAGCACTTTAACGGCAGACTGTAATGCAGTTTGAATCTCTTCAAGTTCACTGTTTATATAAATTCTAATTGCTTGAAAGGTCCGTGTAGCTGGGTGCTTATATTTATCTTTTACCGGTACGGCTTCATCAACTAAATCAGCAAGCTGCTTAGTTGTAGTAATTGGCGTATGTTCACGAACCTCAAGTACTTTGTGGGCGATACGTTTACCAAACTTTTCTTCGCCGTAGGTTTTAATTACGTGAGTAATGTCTTCAAGTTCAGCTTCAGCCAGCCACTGCGCTGCACTTCGACCACTTGTTGGGTCCATGCGCATATCCAGCGGACCATCTTTCATAAAGCTAAAACCGCGTTCTGCATCATCAAGCTGTGGCGACGACACACCAATATCAAGCAAAATGCCATCTACTTTACCTAACAGATCGTTTTGCTCTGCTACGTCGAATAGATTTGAAAAACGGGTGTGTGCAATTGCAAAGCGAGAGTCGTCTGCAAATTTTTCAGCTGATTTAATAGCTTGTGGATCTTGATCTATTGCTTGTAGGCGGCCTTCATCGCCAAGGCGTGCTAAAATTTGTCCAGAGTGGCCGCCACGTCCAAAAGTACCATCCATGTATATACCGTCTGGCTTAATTGCAAGGGCATCGATGGTTTCGTCCATAAGTACGGATACGTGTTCAAATTGCGCTGTCATTAGCTATTGTTTGCCTTTTTTTGTGCCGTTAGAGTGTGAAATTATCTAAATCTTGGTTAGGTTCAAAATCACCAAGCCTTTCAAGCTCAGTGTCTTGCTGCATTTGCTCGTGCCAACGCGCCTCATCCCAAATTTCAAATTTATTCATCAAACCAACTAGCATTATTTTTTTGCCAAGTGATGCATGCGACCGTAGTGACGGCGCTAGCAAAATTCGACCATTTTTATCAAGTTGATACTCTGTGGCGTTACCGAGCAACATACGTTGCATGCGACGAGCGCGAGGATTCATATTAGAAATTTTGGCTAAACGGCTTTCTATTTCAAGCCACTCAGCAAGCGGATACAACCATAAGCACGGCTCATTTAATGCGACGGTACATATAACCGTTCCCTGATCTTCAGATAGCAGAGTGTCTCGGTACTTGGTAGGTACCGCAAAACGTCCTTTATCGTCCAAACTCAGTGAACTCGCGCCACGAAACATGAAAAGCCTACTTTTGAATTGTTTTAATCGACTTTCGATTAATTTGATCCAGTTAGATCCACTAAAAACCACTTTTTACCACAGTGCTCCAGTTTAGGGCTTGACAAGCTATTTTGTCAAGTAAGCTGACCAGCTTTAACGACTCTCAAAGCTAATAAAAATAAGGGTTCAAGCAAAGCGGTTGAATTAAGTGGGAAAAAGCGGACTTAAAAGGTAAAAATTATTTTTTAGGTATTTAATAACTTTTTGTTTACACGCTTTGATTACTGAATAACCAATGAATAATTACAAAAAATTAAGCCTTAGTTATGAGTATGTAAAATTTACTTAAAGGGGGAGAAATTGTTACTTCATTTTATCATCAAGCTGATTTAAGCCATAGATAAAAATAAAAATAAATCATTATAATCAGATAGTTAAGATTTATTGAAGGGTTGGTTTAATCGTTGCATTAGTAAAATTACCAGTTAAATTTTTTTATTTTATTTATTAAGGATTGATTATGGCTACTGCAACAAATACTAAAGCAAACACTGAAACAAATATTAAACCTGAAATTAAGCAAACTGAGAGCGAAGCACCATTTACAGACAAAGCAACCTCTGTAGCACATGATGCAGTAGATGCACTTTCTAGCAAAGCATCAGTAGCTGAATCAAGCGTACGCAAAGGCGCTTCAAGCTCAGCGGAAGCACTAAGTGAAAAGCAACTTATTGCTCGAGAAAAGCTTTCTGAATGTACTACTAAAACACGTGCATTTGCTTCAGAAAACCCATTAGCAACTGCTGGGATCGCATTTGCAGCAGGTATGTTACTTACTTCATTACTACGTCGTAAGTAATTGACAATGATCAGCTCACAAACAGCAGCAGCCCGCAAGGATGAGGCTGCTCAAAACCAAACCACTGACGAGCAAAGCCAAAAGGACGATTGGCAGGATCATATAGCAAAAATCATTGAATACTCTAAGCAACTCAAGGAGGATTATCACACTCAAGGAAAGATCACCCACCAACTTGCAAAAGCTGAGTGGAGATTATCGCTTAGATCAATGGCTTTGATCACTATATTTCTAGGCTGTTTTGCCAGCGGTTTGATTTTGTTATGGGCTGGTTTGTTAGGGGCACTTGGCTATGGTATGTACGACTTGTTTGGCTCAGTGTGGTTAAGTATTGCAACAGCTGCCTTGGCGCAGGTTATTTGCCTAGTCTGGCTTTGGAAAAACACAGTATATTTAAGTAATAAAATTGGCTTTAGCAAAACAATTAAAAGCTTAAAGCAACTGTTTAACTTATAAGGAAATTACAATGCTAGTTAACTACTTAATTAAAGCACCCAATGATAATGTTGATGCTCTTTCAAAGCAGATGGATATGCGCGATGAACTAAAACGTCAGCATCTCGCAGCCTTCAAGTATCGTATTAAACGGTTTGCCGCCACTAAGGTAGGACTAACATCAGCCTTTATGGCGGGAGTTACCGTACAAGCAGGCAAGAGCGATACAAGTTTCGTAAGGAAATATGGTTGGCTTGCAAAGCTATTAGCATAAAGTAATTATTTGAACCCTTCCCTGTTATGGGCCCTTTTATAGTTAATTTGTGGCCCTTTGGGCACTACTTGCGTTGGGTTTATCATAGCGTGGCTAAAATAGTAGTGGCGTTTAATATGATAAAAATCAGTTGTTTTATCGATGCCTTCAAATTGATAAAGCTCTCGCAGGTACTCTCGTATTAAGGGATAACTTTCAATTGTGCGCAAGTTACATTTAAAGTGCCCTACATAAACACTGTCAAAACGTATTAAAGTGGTAAATAAACGCCAATCTGCTTCGGTCAATTTACGACCCGTTAAATAACGATTAGTACTTAAAATCTCCTCAACTTTATCCAGCGCAATAAATAGCGCATCAAATGATTCTTCATAGGCTGCTTGAGTTGTTGCAAACCCCGTTTTATACACGCCATTATTTATATTTGGATATACGAGTGCATTTATTTCATCTATTGAATTACGTAGCTCTTTTGGATAATAATCATCAAAATTACCTGTAATCTCATTAAAGGCGCTATTGAACATACGGATAATATCAGCCGACTCGTTACTCACTATTTTATTTTGCTGTTTATCCCAAAGAACCGGAACTGTTACCCGCCCTGTATAGCTGGAATTATTTTTTGTATAAATTTGATGTAAGTATTCACTGTCAAATAAATCATCACCTGTGCTGTGATTGTTTTTATCAAAACTCCAACCATTATTTAACATATCGGGACTAACAACCGATACAGAAATAATATCTTCAAGCTGTTTTAGTACTCTAAAAATTAGCGCTCTGTGAGCCCATGGACATGCGAGTGATACATATAAATGGTAACGATTTGACTGTGCTTTAAAGCCGCCTTCACCTGTTGCGCCTGCATTACCATCGCTCGTTACCCAGTTACGAAGTTGTGCATCTTCACGTTTAAACTTTCCGTTACTTGAATCGGTGTCGTACCACTTATCTTGCCACTGGCCATCTACTAATAAACCCATAGGTTTCTCCTTAAATTTTGCCAAATTCGCCATTTTGAAAATCACTAACAGCTTGTTTAATTTCATCTTGCGTGCTCATTACAAACGGCCCCATATGCGCTATTGGCTGATTTAATGGCTGCCCAGCAAGTATTAATACACCAGCGCCCTCTTTTGATTTTAGGCTTATATCGCTATTGGGCTCTAAAGTAATCAGCTTTCCTGTAGTAAAACTTTGCCCATCACTCGTGCTTATTGAACCACTGTGCACATAGATCATCACTTTTTGTTGTGCTAATGGCGCTAACTGAATACTTTTTTCAGTGGGTATATGTACATCAGCTAACGCAGCACTGGCCGCTAAGCTTTGTAAACCAGCCTTTAATAATTGATCTGCAAATTGCCAATTTCCTGCAAGCGCTTTTAGCGTAACACCTTGATCATTTGTAAAGCTTGGCACAGGGTTTTTAGTGGTGTCTTGATAGCGGGGTTCACGCATTTTTTCATCGCTTGGCATGTTGATCCATATTTGAAATCCATGCAAACCATCAATCTCATCGGCTAAAGGCATTTCACTGTGCATTACACCTTTACCTGTACTCATCCATTGAACATCACCGGCTCTTATGGCTTCTTTATTTCCCATTTGATCTTGGTGTACAAACCCACCTTTTAAAATATAGGTGAATGTTTCAATACCTCTATGCGGGTGCGCTGGAAACCCGCCCATGTAATCGCTTTTATCATCAGATTTAAGTTCATCAATCATTAAAAAAGGATCTAAATATTTGCCATCAAATCCTGGTATTCGACGAATATTTACACCGTCTCCATCTTGAGTTGCGTAAGCGGTCAATACTTTAGATATTTTCATTTTAAGTCCACGATAAACACTATTAGGATGGGTTTATTAAAGCATTCAATAAACAAAACAACTATGTCTTTAAATAGTGTAAAACATTCTATTTTTTAGAATTAAAACCAAGTAACTTGCTGATATATATATTCGGTACAAATAATTACCCGCTTTAAAAATACCTACTTAGTTATTAAGCACTTATATTTTAACGATTATTTAATACAACCCTATATTTTGTATGGTTATTTTTAGCTTTTGTGTCTACAATCATTTTTTAGGAAATTGAGTTTAAGGAAAACCTATTTTTACTTCATCGCTTAAAAGCCAGCTTTACAGGTTACTAATCTTACTAAGCATCCCCGGGGCAGCTGTCACTGTGTTTACGCTTTGGTTTGAGCGTGATGCTGCCATTGAAAAAAGTGAAGAAAGAATAGTTAGCATAGCTAAGCAATTAACCCTGCATCAAAAAAATATGGTAGACGATGTTAAACGTCTAACTGTATTTTTAGCAAACAAAGCCGCAACTACCGAAAAGTTACCAACAACCTGCCCCGATTACTTTTTCGAAATAAAAGCCCTTTACAGCAATATTGCAAATATAGGCATTGTTAACGCCGATGGTGAGCTGCAATGTGTAACAAATGGCCGCAGTAATAACATTAATATTAGTGATAGGGCTTACTTTCAAAATACGATTAGTAATAGAGACTTTTCTGTTGGGTATTTTCAATACGATAGAAGTATTCAAGCTCAAAGTGTTAACTTTGCATATCCGATAATTGATACTAATAATAAATTGAAAGGGACTTTAGTTACTGTAATTGCATTGAACTGGTGGAATATTGCATTAAATGAAGCTGAGTTACCTGATAACGCTAAAGCCGTTATTGCCGACCCTAATGGGTTAATCCTTGCTAATTATCCAAGCCGCCCTAACAAATTAGGTAAAAAAATAACAGACACAGACTTACTCCATGATAAGAGCTCTTTTACTGTGTTTAAAAATACTGATGGAGAAAACCAAGTTTTTCATCGCTCTGTTATTTATAAAGACGCGCATAATAATAATTTAGATATATATATAGCGGTATCTGTAGAAGATTTTATAAACGAAGTTAATGCTAGCTTTTTAAAAACCATATTTGTTTTTTTAGCAGCGATTGCATTGCTTGTACTACTTGCTAGGCGCCTTATTAAAGCCAGTATATTTAACCCCATTGACAATTTATCAAATGCAACCGATGAACTAGCAAATGGCACAATGCCAAAATACATCAAAAAGCCAAATAGCCCTGAACTGCGCGCTCTTTATAATCGTTTTGAAGTAATGGCCCAAACTCGCCTCTCAGCAGAAGCTAAATTAGAAAATAAACACAACGAATTAATGAGTTTATTAAACGCTCTACCCGATACCTATATGCGTATAAATGCATTTGGAGATGTTCTTTATATTGGAGGGCACATTAGCTCACTGCTTACGGTAAATTCTGAAACGGCGTTAAATTTGGTTAATGTATTACCAAAAGAAAATGCGCAATTGTTGTTATCACACTTAGATAATGCAGATAGCTCACAAGCAATTGAGTTTAAATTAAGGGTGAGTACCACCGAGCACTTTTTTGAAGCTCGTATAAATGCTCTTGAAAATAATAATGAGTTTATAGTCGTTTTAAGGGATATTAGTCAAAAAAGAATTAACGAAAAAGCACTTCATTTAGCCTCTCTTGTGTATAGCAATAGTAGCGAAGGCATGGCTATCACCGACCCTAACGGCATTATTTATGATGTTAACCCTGCATTTTGTAAAACCACTCAATACAGTAAAGAAGAAGTAATAGGCAAAACTAGCCATATTTTATCATCGGGTAAGCACCCAAAAGAGTTTTATCAACTAATGTGGGCAGAGCTTAGAAGTACAGGTCGTTGGCAAGGCGAAATAATAAACCGTAAAAAGAACGGCGATATTTATACTGAGTGGCTAAAAATAGATACCGTTTACGACGATAAAAAAATACCCACTCGTCGCGTTGCTATTTTTACTGATCTAACAGATAAGAAACAAGCAGATGAAACTATTTGGCGACGAACTCATTTTGATCATCTAACCGACCTGCCTAATCGATTAGAGCTAAAAGAGCGTTTAAACCAGCGCTTTAACGCTATTCAAAATGAAGATAATAACCTCGTTGTTATGCTGCTAGATATAGATCGCTTTAAAGATATTAACGACACGCTAGGCCATCACTATGGTGATAACCTGCTTAAATTGGTTTCTCAACGTATTGTGCACTCAGCCAAAAATGCCGAGTTTGTAGCTCGCATTGGTGGTGATGAATTTGTAATTGTTTTTAATCATATAAAAAGCACTCGCCATATAAACCAAATAGCGAGCAATATATTACAAAGCCTTTCATCAGGCCTTATGCTTGAAAACGAAGAAATATTTATAAGTGCAAGCATGGGAATAGCGTGTGCCCCTAGTGACGGGCAAAGCACCGAACAGCTTTTAAAAGCCGCTGACCAAGCTATGTATAAAGCTAAAAGCAATGGCCGTAATGGGTTTGAATTTTTCTCTGCCGATATGCGTATTCGTGCACAAGCCCGTATGCAATTATTAAAAGATTTACGAAGCGCAATAGACCTTCATCAGTTTGAGTTATTTTATCAGCCTATCGTTGCCCTAAATGATTTACATATACACAAAGCCGAAGGATTAATACGCTGGCATCATCCTGTAAATGGTTTGGTATCTCCTGATTCTTTTATTCCATTAGCTGAAGAAACAAGGCAAATAAATGTATTAGGCCAATTTGTATTTGCTCAGGCTATACAAACACTAACAGAGATAAAAGCAGCAAGCGGTCAGCAATTTCAAATTAGCGTTAACGTATCTCCAGTACAACTATCTACTGCCGATAGTGGAATAGATGATTGGTGCGATATGTTAGCTGCTGCACAACTACCCGCATCGTCTATTGTTGCAGAAATTACAGAAGGCTTAATGGTCAACCCTGAAGCGCTTACACAGAGTCGTTTAAAAAGGTTGGTTCAATCGGGTATGGAACTCGCTCTTGATGACTTCGGCACAGGCTATTCATCGCTTGCATACCTTCAAGAAATGGATACGGATTACCTAAAAATAGATAAACGTTTTGTAGATAACATTAAAGCAGATAGCCAAGAGCTGGCTTTATGCGAAGCAATTATCGTAATGGCGCATCAGCTTGGCCTTAAAGTAATTGCAGAAGGAATTGAAACACCTCTACAAATGGAGCTTTTATTAAAAGCGGGTTGTGACTATGGACAAGGTTATTTATTTGCTAAACCTATGCCTAAAAAAGAGTTTATGACACTGCTGAGCAGCAATAAAGTTGTTATTTCTAATAATAAATGAGCTATTACGCAATAAATATGTGCGGTGTGCGGTCAAGTTATTCAATCGATAAAAGTAGTAACAGGATTTGAATATGGCAAAAGCAACACTAGAACAATGGAGAATGTTTAAAGCCGTTGTTGAACACGGTGGATTTGCAGGAGCAAGTGCAGCCGTGCATAAAAGCCAATCGACGGTGCATCATGCAGTACAAAAGCTAGAGGCTGCACTGCAAATAAAGCTACTTGAAGTGAAAGGCCGAAAAGCATTTTTAACCGACAGCGGTAAACTTATTTTACGCCGTGCAGAATTTTTAATAGAAGAAGCCGGTAAAATAGAGTCGGTTGCCAGCACGTTAAGCGAAGGCGTAGAAAGCACATTAAAAATAGCGGTTGACGAAGTATTCCCTAATTCCACTTTATACCAAGCATTGGTTAAAATCAGCGAGCTTTATCCTCTTTTAAAAATAGAGCTAGTACAAAGTGTATTAACGGGGGCTAATGAGCTTTTAAGCAACGGTATTGTTGATTTAGCTATTTCGTCGATTCCTATATATGGCATTAGCTGTAGTATGCTGTGTGATGTGGAGTTTATTGCTGTTGCCCATAAAGATCATCCATTGCATCAGCAAATAGAGCAGCTCAATTTTCGCGATTTAAAACTCCACCGGCAAATAGTAGTGCGCGACTCTGCAACACAAACCAGCCATAACGAAGGCTGGCTAGGTGCAGATATGCGATGGACTGTGAGTCACTTACAAAACTCTATTGATATGGTAAGCCAAAATTTAGGCTATGCGTGGCTGCCAAAATCTAAAATAAGCGCTTTAATCGAAAACCAGACCTTAATAGCACTTAACTTAGAGCAAGGTACGACCCGCGCTTTAAACCTATATTTAATGTGCAACGATACAGATAGACTCGGGCCAGCAGCGCAAGAGTTTAAAGAACAGATCATTGCACTTACCACCTAAACTATTAACCTAAGCTTTGGTTAATTAACTAGTTTTATTAAGCCGTTACTCGTTTTCTACATCGAGGTGATCTGCTACGTAGGCACCTCTTTTACCACGCTTTTTAGGCGGACCTATTGTACTGTCTTTACCAGTTTGTTGCTCTGTTGCAGCATTAATTACAGCACCTAAAGTGATTATGTACGCACTGATATACAACCACATTAGCATGATAACCACACCACCGAGCGATCCATACGTTTCGTTATAACTAGAAAAACGTGATACGTAAAACGAAAAACCAATAGAGGCTAATATCCATAATATAGTAGCAATAGACGATCCTAGCGTGATCCATCGCCATTTAGCGGGTTTACGGTGCGGCGCATAACGGTACAAAAGAACTAACGCAAAGTTAAAAGTAAACGCAAGTAGTGGCCACGATATAAGCTTAATAAGTAAATCTATACTTTCTTTTAATCCCACTAAATTAAGTACTATAGGTAAAATACCAATAATAAGTAGCGCAAAAATGGCGACTACAATAGCGCCAACAGAAAATAAAAAACGCACTATTTGCGCCTGAAAAAATGATCGCTTCTCGTATTCTCTATAACTAATATTACACGCTGTAATAAGCGCCTGACTGCCCTTTGAGCTACTCCAAATAGTGAGAATTAAAGTACCTATTGCACTTAAGCTGAGGCTTGCATTAGATGTTTGGGCAAGGCTTGATACCTGCGATAAAATAAGATCACTAGTACTTTGTGGAAGTAAGGTAACAATTTTACTTAAATGATCACTAATATCTGTGGGCGATGAAAAATAAGCATACACCGACACTGTTGCCGCAATAGCCGGAAAAATAGCAAGTAAGGCATAAAACGCCACACCAGCGGCCACTATTGATAAGTTATCTTCACTCATTTGCTTAAAAATACGCTTCGTTATATCCCACCATCCTCGCATTGGAATATGAACTGGTTGCTCTGCTTGCTGCCCACGTGTTGATTTATTCATACTAAAATCCTTAATTTTTATAACCTATACACAGCAATATGTTTGCCAATACTTAAACATCAGCAGATACATGGTTTGATAATTAATTTGGTACTAAACTTGCTCTGTTAATAGTAATCAATATTCAAGGAAGGTACGCATGCTCAGTCAGTTAAACCTGCTAACAAGCCTAAATAACGAAGCTGCAAATACATTAGTCACTAAATCAAATATATTTAGTTGGCAGTATTTTTACGATCAAAGCGTGCAAT
This sequence comes from Pseudoalteromonas carrageenovora IAM 12662, assembly GCF_900239935.1. Classification (NCBI taxonomy): domain Bacteria; kingdom Pseudomonadati; phylum Pseudomonadota; class Gammaproteobacteria; order Alteromonadales; family Pseudoalteromonadaceae; genus Pseudoalteromonas; species Pseudoalteromonas carrageenovora. Next base: position 626,299 of record NZ_LT965928.1, on the reverse strand, counting down.
TACTACATACTACAGCGCAAATATTGCCCACTCTTTTATTAGGATTCATATTACTCGCAATAAGTTATTTTATTGCCTCACCACTTTCTAAAATACTCATAAAACCCATTGATTACATGACCGATAGCAAATTAGTTCACTTAGTTGTTAGGCGCGGCATAAGTATTTTAATTTTATTATTAGGCGTGTATTTATTTTTACGACTTGCAGGGCTAACTGAGTTTGCGGTTGCCATAATGAGTGGCACCGGACTTATTGGTTTAATATTGGGTTTTGCTTTTAGAGATATAGCTGAAAATTTTATAGCGAGTTTATTATTAAGTGTACAACGCCCTTTTAAAATAGACGACGTAATTGAAGTTGATGGACGTTTAGGGGTTGTTAAAAAAGTAACGGCAAGAGCTACAACGCTTGTTGATTACGATGGAAACCATATACAAATCCCTAATGCGACAGTTTACAAAAATATTATTAAAAACCTGACGGCTAACCCAAAAATGCGCGGTAAAGTCGAAATAGGTATTGGTTACGATAACGATATTCGCAGCGCCCAAACTCTCGCACTTAAAATTATCACTCAGCAAGGTGCTGTACTTAGCGACCCACCAGCTCAGGTACTTATTAAAAACTTAGGGGCTTCTACTATTAATTTCAACCTGTTTTTTTGGGTTAATAGTGAGCAACATAGCCCATTGAAAGTGGCCTCTCAGCTAATGCGTGAGCTAGTAAATGAGTTCACAAAACAAAATATCAGCATGCCTGATGATGCACGAGAAAGAATTTTATTAAATGGCGCTTCACAAAGTAACGACGTTGATAAAAACCTTACCCAGCCGCTACCCGCGCATAAAAATAACAGTGAAACCTCAGAACAAAATGAAACACTTGACGATGTAAGTAGCGATACAGATGAAATACGTGAGCAAGCAGAACACTCCAGAGATCCAGAGCAAGGTAAAAACATTATTTAAGCCAGAATATGTATACTTTTAAGGTTTAAAAACCTCGACCCTAAAGGCTATTTAATCGCGGCGCTGCCATTACTGCCTAACGGTACTGGTAGCGGCGAATGTTCAACCCCAAACGCTCCCTCTTATAACGAACGTCATTTGTATATAAATAGTAAATAAAAGCACAAAAACACCACGAGTTAGATTTTTAATGCATTTATTCTAATTTACACCTTAAATTTAAATAATATAGCCAAACATCTAATAACTTTTGTTATATCCATAGTAAAAGTTATAACAATATATAACCCCTTGATAATATTTAATAAAACTCTCCCACACACTTTAAAAACGTGCTTAGTACAAACATGACCCATAGAATTATGCATAAAGTTATATTAATAAAAAACATCTAAACCCCTAATAAAACCAACAACATCAATAACTTATTAACACTATATTGCTTGGCATTATTAATGCAATAACAATAATCTAACAACATTAGAGCTTAACCATGCACTTACATAATAAAACTCGCCAAGAAAAAAATTTACTCGGTAATACCGACGCCCCTACTGATGCTTTAGATGGGATGCAAATACAGCAAGCTATCAATAAACCCGAAATGCAATTTGCTGCCCTCGAACCGTGCTCAAAATAGCCCATAAAGAAGAGCTATTGAGCGAAATTATCGATTGAAAATCAACAGTATTAAAAACTTAAACAACCCAAAAATTAAATAACTCCCATTAATAATTGGAAATAAAAATGACTAATACAACAAGTATGAAAAATAGTGAGCCTAAAAAAATGTCGCTCTGGCTAAAAATACTTATAGGTATGATAGCGGGTATTTTTGCTGGCATGCTTTTAGGCTGTAATGCTGAATATATAAAACCCATTGGCCAGCTATTTATTAGTGCGATTAAAATGTTAATTGTACCGCTTATATTTTGCTCACTAATTGTGGGCGTTACCTCAATGAAAGACACCACAAAAATGGGCCGTATTGGTATTAAATCAATCGTATTTTATTTAGCAACAACCGCTGTTGCTATTTCAATTGGCCTAGGCCTCGGTATCTTTTTTGAGCCAGGTGCAGGCTTAAATATGGTTGCCACAACAGTTGCCGATGCTAAACCAAGTACTAGCTTAATGAATACTATTGTAGGTCTAGTGCCAAAAAATCCAGTGGGATCGTTAGCATCAGGTAATATTTTACAAATTATTGTATTTGCACTGAGCTTAGGTATTGCTTTGAACCTCATTGGTGAAAAAGGAGAACCAGCAGCTAAAGTATTTGAAAGCCTAGCAGACGCTATGTACAAACTAACAGAGCTGGTAATGCGACTTGCGCCATATGGTGTATTTGCATTAATGGCATGGGTATCAGGTAAGTATGGATTAGACGTACTATTACCACTTATTAAAGTGATTGGTTTAGTTTACCTAGGCTGCATAATTCACATTTTAGTCTTGGGTGGTGGCTTTGTTGGCTTGCTAGGCAAACTTAACCCACAGCGTTTTTATAAAGGGATTATTGAAGCGCAAGTTATTGCTTTTACAACCACAAGTAGCTCAGGAACCTTACCTGCAAGTATAAAATGCGCTACCCAAAACCTAGGTGTATCTCGCACTGTTTCAAGCTTTGTTTTACCCGTAGGCGCAACAATCAACATGGATGGCACCGCGCTATATCAAGGTGTATTAGCATTATTTATTGCTCAAGCCTTTGGTGTTGACCTTTCTACTACCGATTACCTCACAATTATTGCTACAGCCACACTTGCTTCTGTAGGTACAGCCGGTGTACCTGGCGCAGGCTTAATTATGTTGTCATTGGTATTAACCACTGTTGGTTTACCCCTTGAAGGTATTGCAATTGTTGCAGGTATTGACCGTATTTTAGATATGGCACGCACCACAATTAATGTAACGGGTGATTTAATGGTGACTTTATTAATTGGTAAAAGCGAAGGTGAGCTTGATATCGCTGTTTACAACAAAGAAAGCACTGCTCCACAAACAGCTAAACAATAGACCCTGTTTAATTACCAATTTTATAGAGAATAAAAATGACGACTAAATTTATATATTTACCAATTGCATTAAGCGTAATGGCGCTAGTTAAACCAGCTCATGCAGATGTAACTATTGAAGGTTTAAATGGCTTAGAAGCAGTTAAATTATTTGGTGATATGCGTATGCGCTTTGAACGCACTGATGGCGATACAATTGATACAACTAGCCGCGCCAGATTACGTGCACGTTTTGGTATTAAATATGCGGCAACAGAAAACTGGTCTGCGCAAATGCGATTTAGAACCACCTCTAGCCAGCACGATTCAACTCATCAAACATTTGGCATAACAAATACAACCGACAACGACGACTTTGGCTTAGACAGAGCCTTTATGAAGTACACGGGCATTAATAATACTCGTGTATATATTGGTAAAGCCGCCGCAGTTTATATGCATTCATCTGAATTACTATTTCGTGATGATATTGCCCTTGAAGGTGTGCAAGCTAATTGGACAAACAATACATTTAGCGTAAACGCAGGGCATATAATTCTTGAAGAAAACGTAGATAATGGCGAAGGTAAACGCGATGCTAGCTGGCAGCAACTGCAAGGTGTTTATGCAGCGCAGTTTAATGATATAAAATTTAAAGCGGGTATTGGTGGTATTTTTGTAAGTGCCTCAGACACCGCTTACGCAAGTGCTGAGTCAGGGCTTGATGACGACCAAGCTGGTAATGTGATGACTTACAATGCCGATTTAAGAATGGGGCCATTTCGCTTAGCTGCCGACTACTATACAAGTGAAGCACAAAGTGACAATACCGCTTACACTGTACACGCCCGCTATCAAATCAATAAAGAGTTTGGTGTGCGCTTTTATATATTACACACAGAAGCTTATGCATTACCTATGAATGGTGCGTTTACACAAACTAATACACCGGGTTCGTATACTAATATTAAAGGCACGCGTGTTCAGCTCGATTATAAAATAGCTGATAACTTAAATGCCGATTTAAGATGGTACAGCGTAGATAACCTTAATAAAGATATTGCGACCAACAACGAAGGCCGCGACAGGCTACAAGTAAATTTGAATATGAAATTTTAATATATTTTTAACAAAGCGATTTGATTTTTTAATTTAAATCGCTTTTATTTCAATAAAAATTAATCTATTAATTTTTTAAAACCATTAAAAAATCACTATAAACATGTCCAGTTAATCACTCAGCTAGCTATTTTATCTACTAATAAATATCCACTTCATAAATTTATTTAATAACAGCAAAAAAATATCTATAAGTACCTAATTTCTATAAAATGAAAATAGGGATTATAGTCCACCTGCATAAATATTTAGTCTATTAAAACTAGGGAAGGGGTTTAACTAATTGGTTTCACTTTTTAAAACACATTACTTTGCATTTACCATACTACTTATTACTTTTTTAGGTTGTAGTGTATCGATATGCCACGCTGAAGATTACCTACAACCCGCTGCAGAGCCGCAAACTAAGCAAATAGTTATTGGTGGCGACTACAACTACCCGCCCTATGAGTTTATTGATAGCAAAGGGAAGTATACAGGTTACAATGTTGAGTTGAGCCGTGAAATTGCTACCGTAATGGGCTTAAATATCAAAATAAAATTAGATACGTGGGAAAATACCCGCGCTTTATTTGATCAAGGTGAAATAGATATTTTACAAGGAATGGCTGCCACACCAGAGCGCACCGATCTTTATAACTTTAGCCCTCACACCTATGTAAATCACTCTATATTTGCACGAGACGATAGTCCTAAAATAACTAACTACACAGAGCTTGAAGGCTATCGCGTTATTGTACAAGCCAACGGCTCAGCGTTTGATATGCTAAACGAAGCTAAATTAAATATTGTATTAATTCCGGTTGAAACCCATGCCGATGCACTGCGTTTGCTCGCTTCAGGTAGATACGACTTTGCAGTGGCATCTAACTTACCGGGTTTATATTTAAGCCAAAAGTTAGGGCTTTCTAACATTAAAGCGATCTCTAGCCTAGAACGAAACCGCTTATATGGCTATGCAACCAAAACAGCCGATAAAGCCCTGCTCTCGCAATTTACCCAAGGCTTAGCTATTTTAAAAAATACCGGCCGACAGCAAGAAATATATGATAAATGGTTTGGCCCGTTAGAGGTCTCTATTTGGTCAAAAGCTGGCATAGCGGCGGGTTTATTTGTAGTCGTGCTGTTATTTATAAGTACAGTTGTACTTATTTGGAATAAAGCACTGCGTAAAAAAGTAGAAAGCCGTACCAAAGAGCTTCAAGCACAACAACTACAACTGCTTCATGCAGATAAAATGGCATCTTTAGGTGTACTTGTTTCTGGCGTTGCGCATGAAATAAATAACCCGTGCAGTATATTAACGCTTAACTTTCCGTTTGTTAAAGAAGCCTTTGAACAAGCTATAGAGATCCTCGATGAGCATCAAGTAGAACACGGCGACTTTTTAATCGCAGGTGTTAGCTATAACCGCCTTAAACATATGCTCCCAGAAACACTCGACGACATGCACGTTGCAAGCAATAAAGTTAAAGGCATTGTTGAGGATTTAAAGAGTTTTGCTGTAAAAGGCGAAACTGCCCATCAAAAAAATGAACGCCTTGATTTAAACGAATTAACAAAGCGATCTTTACGTCTTGTTAATAATCAACTTAAAAACTCAACCAGCAATGTAGAAGTTAATCTTGCTAATAAACTACCTACATTTTATGGCTCGGGGAGTAGAATAGAGCAAGTGATAGTTAATCTAATTTTAAATGCCTGCCAAGCACTTGAAAATAAAAGCCAAAAAATCACCATTACCACTTATTTTCATTCCAAATACGACAGTGTAGTGCTTACAGTAGAAGATCAGGGTATTGGGATCAACGCCAAAGACTTAAGAAAGTTAACCGACCCATTTTATACAACTAAACGCCAATCAGGTGGAACAGGCTTAGGGCTATCTGTATCTGCTGGGATCGTACGTGATCATCAGGGGCAAATAACCTTTAAATCAACCCTTGGCGAAGGCACAAAATCAAAACTCTCACTACCACTAATACAAAAAGAGAATGAGTTATGAACACAAACTTATATCCCGGGTTTCAAGTTTTAATTTGTGACGATGACACAAGTTTTTTGCGCAGCATTTCTTTTGCTATTGAGCGTTATTGTGGCATTAATAATGTTGTTCAATGTAGCGATAGCACAGATGTAATGAGCCATTTAGCATCGGGCAATATACGTGTTGTATTGCTTGATTTAAACATGCCACATATAAGCGGCGATGAACTACTTCCAAAAATAATAGAGCCATACCCGTATATTTCTGTAGTAATTATTAGCGGTATTAACCAGGTTGAGTCGGCGGTGCAATGCATTAAGCTTGGCGCATACGACTACCACGTGAAAACCGAAGAGCCAGAAAGACTTAGCAACAGCATAATGCAGGTTATTCGCTACCAAGAGCTAAATTTAGAAAACCAAGCTATGCGCGGTTATATGCTTGAGAATCAAAGCGCCTTGCACCCTGCTTTTGCTAAAATTATTAGTATTAATCATCAGATGCATTCGGCATTTAATTACATAGAATCTATTTCAAATAGCCAACAGCCTATTTTAATTACAGGCGAAAGCGGAGTCGGCAAAGAACTCATAGCCAGAGCCATACATGAAACGAGCAGTTGTAGTGGCGAACTCGTGTGTGTAAATGTAGCAGGCCTTGATGACAACTTATTTTCAGATACATTATTTGGACATAAAAAAGGCGCTTTTACTGGCGCCGATCAAGCCCGCAAAGGCATGATTGAGAAAGCCTCTGGCGGTATATTATTGTTAGATGAAATTGGCGATTTGAGCCTTGCCTCGCAAGTAAAACTTTTACGCTTATTACAAGAAGGTGAGTACTATCCGGTTGGCAGCGATACCCCAAAAAGAATAAATGCCCGTATTATTGCTGCAACCCATCAAGACTTACACAGCAAAAAAGAAGATGGCCAATTTAGAAACGACTTGTACTATCGTTTAAAAATTCATCATGTAAATATTCCACCGCTTAGAGAACGAAAAGAAGACATCGCACTGCTACTTGAGCACTTTTTAACACTCGCCGCTGATGAGTTTGATAAAGAGCTAGCATCAATTCCTGCAGGTTTACTTGTTTTGCTAGAAAACTACAGCTTTCCCGGAAATATTAGAGAACTGCGCGCAATGGCGTTTGATGCAATGAGCACGCATCAATCAGGGGAGCTTTCAATGAAGGCATTTAAAGGCATTATCGACTCAATGCCTGATGTAAACATACATGCTCAACCAGAAAAGCCTTTATTTGAAGCCTCGAGCACCTTGCCCACTCTAAAAAAAGCGGCAGATCTACTAGTTAAAGAAGCCATGAAGCGAGCAAACTCAAACCAGTCGTTAGCAGCGCAATTACTAGGGATATCTCAACCGGCATTAAGTAAACGTTTGAAAAACATGCAGTAATACCAATATGCTTATATATGAGGTCTATTTAACGTTAAGAAAATTACGCTAGAACTAGGCAGAAATTTTTGTATCTAGTTATTCTAAATAAAAAATTTTTAACGACGTTATAGTGCAATTTAATTCGTTAAATTGATCAAAGATTTATGCAGGTTGGTATAACTTCAATGCAAAATTTAAACACAAAAAAGCCCGCAGCGTTAACTGCGGGCTTTTTATTGAATGAGTGAGTCAGCCTATAAGCCGGGTTTTGTCCTTTCCGAAGAAAGTGATAATCATTCGTCTAGGCCATAAATCGCTCTATGGCTCAAGCAACCTACCCGGTTCCAACGTGGGCCACGCCATAAGGAACCCTATTTGGTCTTGCTCCGAGTGGAGTTTACCTTGCAACCGACTATTACTAGCGGCCCGGTGCGCTCTTACCGCACCCTTTCACCCTTACCAACCGAGGGGTTGGCGGTCTTCTCTCTGCTGCACTTGTCGTGGGCTCACGCCCCCCAGCCGTTAGCTGGCACTCTGCCCTGTGGAGCCCGGACTTTCCTCCCCCTGATCATTTTCGTCACAGGCAGCGATCATCTTGGCTGACTCGGCGCGCAGTATACATGACGCTAAAGCCAAGCGCAGTAATATTTACTCTTTTTCTTCAATAATTGTTTTGTATAGTGCATTTTTTTTCATCCCAAAGAACTCAGCCACTACACCACAGGCTTTTTTCATTGGCATTTCGCTCTCAAGAAGTGCCAGCATTTTGCGCGCTTCAGGCGGTATATCGTCTACTAACTTTGGTTTGCCCGGCAACATTAATACAATTTCGCCGCGTTGCTTAGTAGGATCATCGGTTAAAAACTGCTTTAACTCGCTTACGCTACCATTAAAAAAGGTTTCAAAGGTTTTGGTAAGCTCTTTAGCAAACACCACTTGTTGCTCATCGCCAAGTGCTTGCGCCAAATCATCTAGGCTTGCCATAATACGGTGCGTACTTTCGTACATTATGCTGGTTATGCCCGAATTAACTGCTTCGATAAAAAAGTCTTGCCTTGCTTTACTTTTAGCAGGTGTAAAACCAATAAATTGAAAGCGATCTGTGGGTAATCCAGAGCAACATACCGCAGTAATTGCTGCACACGCACCGGGAACAGGTGTTACATGTGCACCTTGTTCGCGACATAAATTTACAACCGCATAACCTGGATCGCTAATAAGCGGTGTACCAGCGTCTGATACTAACGCAATATTTAAACCTTGATTAAGCTGCTCAATAATTTGCTGGGCTTTTTGTTTCTCATTGTGGTCATGTAATGCGAACGTTTTAGCCTTAATACCAAAGTGGCTAAGTAGCTTGCCTGTGTGGCGAGTGTCTTCAGCAGCTATTAAGTCAACCTGCGATAATGTCGCGATGGCACGGTGACTTAAGTCGTCATAATTGCCAATTGGGGTGGCAACAATGTAAAGAGTGCCAATTTTCTGTGAATTCTCCTCATTTAACATTGAGGTCTCCTGCGTCAGTCAGTAATATAAGCAAATCGCGTTAACGTATTGGGAAATCATTTGTGCGACTTAAACTAGTTAGTCTATTAATTATATTGTCAGGGTTATCGGCGTGTAGCACAACCGAAAAACCAACTAAAAACAGCGATAACGTAAGTAACCGCGCTAATGCACTGCAAAATCAAGCAACCAGTGCGCAATCTATCTATCAATTAGCACAAAACCGCCAAGGTGCCGATAAAATACAATTACTTTACAGTGCCCGTGATGCGGCCATTAGTGAACAAAATTGGCCTTTATTAGAGCAAATTGGTAGTGACCTTGAATTAACTGCAAGCGTTGATCAAATTCAAAATCGCCTTTATATTGCTTTTGCACAAAAACAACAAAACAAAAATGATAAAGCACTCGTTATTTTGCAATCGTTAGACGGGCAACTTACACAGCCTGAGCATTTTGCGTGGCATCAGTTTTTAACTGCCAGTATTTATACTTCACAAAACTTTCCAAAACGAGCTGCACCTTACTTTTTTAGAGCCTCTGAAACGGCAACAAAAAATAACATCGAAATCCCTCAGCTCAATCAAGACCTATGGGATAACTTAACAAAGCTTTCTTCTTATGCGCTTGAGCGCTTTAATCGTGGCTCTGTTATTCAACAAGGCTGGATTAACTTAGCTTTATATCATCAGGTTTATGCAAGCAGCACTGTAGAGCTTGATCAGGCAATTAATAATTGGCGCAGACGTTATGTTGGACACCCGGCGTTTACCATTTTGCCAGAGCAAGATGAATCTCTTGCACAACTTGCGCCTATTAATATTGAACGCTTAGTGGTTTTATTTCCGCAATCAGGCCCAAATGAAAGATTAGGTGATGCATTAAAAGCAGGCGCCTTAGCGGCATTAGATACACAAAATATTAATGAAACTATTTTTATTGATGAAAACTTAAGTACACAAGAAATTGCCGCACAGCTTGAGCAAATAAAACCAAACTTTGTAATTGGCCCGCTGTTAAAAGCCAATATAGATAAGCTTGCCAATGCAAAAACGCTGATTGATACGCCAACATTGCATTTAAATACGTTCGATGGTGAGCGAATTTCGCTACAACATTATTACTTTGCTTTAAATCCAGAGCATGAAGTGCAGCAAGCTTTAGAGCACTTTTTAACTAAGGGCTATCAAAAACCAATGCTACTTGCGCCAAATAATGCAAATGGCCAGCGTTTAGTCGACTACTTTAACTTGCAGTGGCAACGCTATAGCGAGACAAAGCCGCAAATTGGCTTTTATAACGACAAAAAAGATATGCCAAATACAATTACCAGCTTGCTTGAAGTAGATAAATCTAAACAGCGTATTACAGCGGTTAAAGCATTATTTAAGCAAGAAGTAGAAAACGAAACGCGTTCTCGTAGTGACATTGACGTTATTTACATTTTGGGCGATGCAATAGAAACACGCCTAATTAAGCCTTACCTAGATGTGAATGTAAGCACCTTTGCAGAGCGTATTCCATTATACGCCAGCTCAAAAAGCCACAGTAAGCAAATTGACCGTACAGATAAAGGCGATTTAGATGGCCTATACTTTACGGAGTTACCGTGGATGCTCGACTCACAAATTAAGCAGCATAACCTTCGCGAGAAATACGATGCTCTTTGGCCTGAGCAAGTAGATATCAGCCAACGCTTGTTTGCAATGGCTTACGATGCAGTATCTATATTGCACGACATTAGGCAACTAAGTGTTATGCCTGGTAATCAATATAGCGGCTTAAGCGGTAAGTTATCGGTAAATACCAGCGGCCATATTGAACGCACTTTGGACTGGGCGCAGTACATTAATCGACGTATCAAAACTGTGCAGTTAAAAACGCAGCGTCCTGTGCCATTATTTATGCAATCGGCCAGTGGAATACAAACTATCAATTAACGTTATTAAGGGGGCGGCATGTCGTGGTTTAAAGAGCTGTGGCAAAATAGTCGCGAAAAAGGCCAATATTACGAGCTGCAAGCGCAAAAATATTTAGTTACTCAGGGGTTAACCCCTATTGAGCGTAATTATTACTGCCCCTTTGGTGAACTAGATGTCATTATGAAAGAAGGTGATACGCTTGTATTTGTCGAAGTTAAGTTTAGGAAAAATAATGCTCGCGGTGGTGCTAATTACGCTCTAAGCCCTCAAAAACAAGCGCGATTAAAACGCAGTATCTATCATTACTTAGCCGCTAAAAATTTAACTAATCAAGCGCTAAGAATTGATTATGTAGCCATAACCGGTGAGTCATCCCCGAATATAAATTGGCTTAAAAACGTATTTTAAAGCTGGCTCTAAGCAAGCTTAGATTGATTATAAAGATTAGGTATAAATTGTTGGTATTCTATGCAAGATACAATTAAAGAAATTTTTACAGAAAGTATCCAAGTACAAATAGCCGCAGGTGAAGTTTTACCTAGCGCACTCGAATCAGCTGCATTCACAATTGCACAAAGCCTGATCAACGGTAATAAACTCATTTGTTGTGGCACTGCAAATTGCCACATGCTTGCCCAACACATGGCCGGCGTATTAGTAAATCATTATGAAACAGAGCGTCCTTGCCTACCCGCTATTGCCTTATCGCAAGAGAACATTAACTTAGGGCAAAGTACGCAAGTAGACGACCATGATACGTTTGCACGTCAAGTACGTGCTTTTGCTCAGCAAGGTGATTTACTACTCGCGTTGGCTATTAACGGCAACGAAAAACATGTTATTTCTGCTGTTGAAGCCGCACTAACTAAAGATATGAAGGTCATAGTTATGGTTGGCGACGATGGCGGCGAACTCGTGGGTTTACTTGGCCCTAACGACGTAGAAATTAGAACACCTTCTAAGCGCCCAAGTCGCATTATTGAATCTCACCTAGTTAACTTACACTGTTTAAGCGAACTGGTTGATTTAACGCTTTTCCCTCAGGATGAAAATTATGTTTAAACGCTCTCTTATTGTCTTAGGTACTGTGGTATTACTGCAAGGTTGCGCAGCCGCTGTTGTTGCAGGTACAGCCAGTGCAGTAACTGCAGCGAATGATCGCCGCACTATAGGCTCTCAAATTGATGACAATAATATTGAAATAAAAGCCAGCATTGCACTTAGCGAAGTAGAAAGAATCGAAAAATTTGCGAATGTAGACGCTGTAAGCGTCAATGGCATTGTTTTACTTGTAGGCCAAGTAGCAAACGAAGAAATGAAAAACGAAGCTCAGCGCACCATAGAGAGCGTTGCAGGCATTCGTAAAATACACAATCAAATTCGTATTGGTTCAAATATTGGCATTACTACGCAAACACATGACTCTTGGCTTACTTCTAAAGTAAAAGCCCAGTTACTAACAGCAAAAGACATCAGCAGCAATAACATTAAAGTAGTGACTGAAAACGCTGAAGTATTTTTAATGGGTTTAGTGTCTGACTCTGAATCTACCCAGGCTGTAAATATTGCCCGTAATGTATCAGGTGTAGAGCGTGTAATTAAAGTGTTTGAATACTTGTAAACATAAAATACAGATATAAAAAAACCGCTTAAAAGCGGTTTTTTTGTATTTACGTATTATTTTACAACACGTAAATGTGAGCCTTTTTTCTTCTGAGGCTTTTCTGGCGGAGTTTCATCGATTACTTCATCTGATGAATCAACACTTTCAAGCTCTGGTACAAATTCGTCTTCGTCCTCTAAAAACTCATCTGTAGTAAAGACTGTTCCTTCGCCATTTTCACGCGCATATATTGCAAGTACAGCACCTATTGGTACGTAAACTTGCATTGGTTGGCCACCAAAGCGCGCATCGAAGCTAAGTTGGTTTTTGTCTAACGAAAACTGAGTAACTGCAGAAGGACTTATGTTTAAAACAATTTGTCCATCTTGTACAAATTGCGTTGGCACTTGTACTGCAGGGTAATCAGCGTCTACCACTAAATGTGGCGTACAGTCGTTATCGACAATCCAATCAAAAAAAGCACGTAATAAATAAGGACGATTAGGCGTCATTATAAACGGATCTCACGCTCAGCTTCAGTTAAAGAGGCTTGGAATGACTCACGTTCAAATAAACGGATCATATATTCTTTAAGCTCTTTAGAACCTGCACCATTAAGTTCAATACCAAACTCAGGTAAACGCCATAATAGTGGTGCTAAGTAACAATCTACTAAGCTAAACTCTTCACTCATAAAGTAAGGTGCTTCGTTAAAAATAGGTGCGATTGCAAGCAATGCTTCTGTTAACTCTTTACGAGCTTGCGCAGCATCTGATGCATTATTGCTGATTTTGTCAGCTAGGCTGTACCAATCAGTATCAATACGGTGCATCATTAAACGGCTACGACCACGCATTACCGGGTAAACAGGCATTAGTGGAGGATGAGGAAAACGTTCATCAAGGTATTCCATGATGATGTTTGCCTGGTATAAACCAAGCTCACGGTCAATCAGTGTTGGCACTGTACCGTAAGGGTTAATTTCGTGAAGTGCCTCTGGCAGGTTATCCTTTTCAGCCAAATGAATATCTACACTTACACCCTTTTCCGCAAGTACAATACGTACTTGGTGGCTATACATACAGTTAGCACCAGAAAAAAGGGTCATTACAGGGCGCTTATTGGCAGCTACGGCCATGCCTATACCTCCATTAAATAACTAAAACAGCAATAGGGGCTTAAGCCCCTATTGCAAAATTACCTTGTAAAATGCTCAAATTAATGAACATCTCTCCAGTATTCTTTCTTAAGCATAAATGCCAAGATAAATAGGATAATTAAAAATCCAATTACCTTAATACCTAACGCTTCTGATTCAAGGCGTGTAGGCTCACCTACATACTCAAGGAAGTTCGTTAAATCACGAACTGCATCATCATATTCGCCTTCACTCATTTCACCCGTACCGTCTGTTTCAGTACCTGTGATGTGAACAGTTGTTACACCATCTACAGTTACTTCTTCAGTGATAGCTGTAGGTAAACCTTGAAGTTCTTGTAGAACATGTGGCATACCTACTGATGGAAATAACGTATTATTTACGCCAAATGGGCGAGATTCATCTTTGTAAAATGATTTTAAATAGGTGTAAATCCAATCACTGCCACGCACACGCGCAACATTTGTTAGATCCGGCGGAGCCGCACCAAACCATTTCGCAGCATCTTCTTTGCCAATCGCGTTTTTGATATGGCTACCTACTTTAGAACCATCAAAAATCAATTGCTCTTGACCAACTTCAGTTGGAATACCAATATCACGGAAAGTACGTTCATAACGTTGGTACTGCATTTGGTGACAACCAAGACAGTAGTTCATGAACAACTTTGCGCCGCGCTGCAAAGAAGGCTGATCAGATATATCGTTATTCGCTTCCATTAAAGGAACCGACCCACTTGCCGCCATAACCATGTTAGGCAACAAGTTAACTGATAAAGCAAATAAACCGATAATTAGCTTTTTCATCATTTCGTTAACCTCTCAGGCAATGGCTTAGTTTTTTCATTCTTACTGTATACAAATAACAGTACGAAGAACATAAAGTAAGTCACAGTACAGATTTGAGAAATTATCGTTTTCATATCAGTTTGTGGAGTTGCACCCACCCAGCCTAAAAGAACGAAAGTTACAACAAAACCTGCAATGTTCCATTTGTGGAAACCACAACGGTAACGAACCGATTTAACACGACCACGGTCAATCCATGGTAATAATGCTAATACCACAATTGATGCACCCATTGCTGCAACACCGATAAGCTTATCAGGGATTGCACGTAAGATTGCATAGAATGGCGTAAAGTACCAAACCGGGAAAATATGCTCTGGTGTTTTAAGTGGATTCGCCGCTTCGAAGTTTGGCGCTTCTAGGAAGAAACCATTCATCGCAGGCATAAAGAATACAACCCAACAGAACAAGATTAAGAAACCAACCACACCCACAATATCTTTTACTGTGTAGTACGGGTGGAACGGTATCGCATCAACAATGTCTTTTTTGTCAGTGTAATACTCATGGAATTTAAATTTAGGCTTATCTTCTTCTGCAACAGAGCCTTTCTTACGTTTAATTTCAATGCCTTCAGGGTTGTTTGAACCCACTTCGTGCAGAGCAACAATGTGTAAAAATACTAAGATTACAATAACCAATGGTAGTGCAATAACGTGTAATGCAAAGAAGCGGTTAAGCGTTGCACCCGATATTACGTAGTCACCACGGATCCAAAGTGTTAAGTCATCACCAATAACCGGAATAGCCCCGAATAATGAAATGATTACCTGTGCACCCCAAAATGACATTTGACCCCATGGTAATAAGTAACCCATGAATGCTTCAGCCATTAGCGCTAAGAAAATAAACATACCAAACAACCACAATAGCTCACGTGGTTTTTGATAAGAACCGTAGATCATGCCACGGAACATATGCATATATACAACGATGAAGAACGCTGAGGCACCTGTTGAGTGCAAGTAACGTAATAACCAGCCGTATTCTACATCACGCATGATGTACTCTACTGAAGCAAATGCGCCTTCAGAAGACGGAACAAAGTTCATCGTTAACCAAATACCCGTTAGGATTTGGTTTACTAGTACTAACATGGCTAAAGAGCCAAAAAAGTACCAGAAGTTAAAGTTTTTAGGTGCTGGATACTGTGCAATATGCATGTTCCAAACACGTGTCATTGGGATACGATCGTCGATCCAACTAACAATTTTACCAAACATTAGGCTACCCCTTTTTCTTCGCCCACTAAAATAGTGGTCTCATCAAGAAAAGTATAAGGTGGTATTTCTAAGTTCAATGGTGCAGGAACCGATTGAAATACTCGGCCAGCCATATCAAATTTAGAACCGTGACATGGACAGTAAAAACCATCATCAGTCCCTTCAACTTTTTCACCAAAGTTACCTTTGAAAAAGCCTGGAGAACAACCTAAATGCGTACAAATACCAACAGCGACAAAAATCTCTGGGCGTAATGAACGGTAATCATTTGTTGATGATTCTAATTGTTGTGGCTCTTGCGATTGCGGATCACGAAGTTGACCTTCATGTTCTTTCATCTGCTCAAGCATTTTAGGGGTCCGTGATACAACCCATACAGGTTTACCACGCCACTCGACACGTATTAATTGTCCTGGCTCAAGTTTGCTGATATCTACTTCTACAGGCGCACCCGCAGATTTAGCTCGCTCACTTGGATTCCAAGACGCAATAAAAGGAACAGCAGCCCCAGCCGCACCAACACCACCTACAACAGAGGTAGCTATGGTTAAAAAGCGACGTCGGCCATTGTCTACAGGCGCATTGCTCATCCACTTATCTCCACTATGATTCTCAACACTTGCTATATTGAGAACATCAGTTACAGCAGGTTAATTATTCGAAATTTTTAAAATAGAAGCGATCATAATTAAAACCCTTGATTAAAACAAGGTTATTCACAGCCCCATGCTCGAATAAACCTGACTTGATCAAACATTTGATTAAGTTAGCTCGAGAATAAAGCCGAACGACTATAATAGCGCTTCTGTAAAAACAATATACTGACCAAGATCAACACCACTAAGAGGAAACAGTAAAAACTGCACATAGTGTGGTTAAACTCACTCATTTTACTTGCCAGCCAATTGTAGCAAAAAATTCCACCAATTAACTGATGGATTTAAACTAATTACGATAATTATTTAACTTTTTTGCAGCTATCTGGGTATTTTTTAACTTTCGTACATTTAATACGCGTGTTTATATAAATATGATCAGTGCTTAGGTCGCGAAGAAGCGGGGTTTGAGAGGTAAGTATTTAAAATTTAGTTGTTAATTTGTAAGTAATAATCACTAATTTTTGATAACAAAAAACCCAGCATAAGCTGGGTTTTTGAATTCTTGATAACGTATAGATTAACGTTTTGAGAACTGTGGACGCTTACGCGCTTTCTTAAGACCCACTTTCTTACGTTCAACTTTACGTGCATCACGTGTAACAAAACCTGCTTTACGAAGTTGTGGACGTAATGACTCGTCAAACTCCATAAGTGCACGAGTGATACCGTGACGGATAGCACCAGCTTGACCAGTTGTACCACCACCGGCAACGGTGATGTGAAGGTCAAATTTTTCAGTCATGTCAACAAGCTCAAGAGCTTGACGAACAACCATGCGTGCTGTTTCGCGACCAAAGTACTCTTCTAAAGAGCGCTTGTTGATTACGATGTTACCAGTGCCTGGGCGTAAGAATACGCGAGCACTTGAACTTTTACGACGACCTGTACCGTAGTATTGATTTGCCATGATAGTGCTCCTTAAATGTCTAGAACCTGAGGCTGTTGTGCAGCATGATTGTGCTCAGTACCTGCGTAAACTTTAAGTTTACGGTACATAGCGCGGCCTAAAGGACCACGTGGCAACATGCCTTTTACAGCTTTCTCGATGATCATTTCAGGCTTTGCAGCTTGAAGTTTATCAAAAGTAGTAGACTTAAGACCACCTGGGAAACCAGAGTGAGCGTAGTACACTTTATCTTTGAATTTGTTACCAGTTACAGTAACTTTTTCAGCGTTGATAACGATGATGTAATCACCAGTATCTACGTGTGGAGTGTATTCAGCTTTGTGCTTACCGCGTAGGCGATGAGCGATTTCAGTAGCGATGCGACCTAAAGTTTTACCTTCAGCGTCAACTACGTACCAGTCACGTTTTACTGTTTCTGGTTTAGCAACAAACGTTTTCATTTATAAAAATCCAATGTTTTTCAATTAAAACCACAGGCAGTTAATATTAACTACCGCTCTAAGTATGCTATAACCCCTTCGAGTTTTAGACTTTTGCGCCGCTCACAAGTGGCTAAACTATATGAGGACATAGAACGCAACGTGGCAGACGCGGGAGTATACCAGCACTTAAATCACATTGCTACCGAGCGCTTGTTTTTTCCGCAAGAAATTTAATAAAATTAGAAAACTTATGTAAAGGTATAAACCTTAGGCTAAATGCTCTTTTGCTAAATACTCTAAAGATTGCATTTCTTGCAGGCGGCTTATACAACGTTTAAATTCAAAATTTAAATTACCTTGGGTATAAAGCTCCGTGATAGGTTTTTCAGCAGATATAATTAATGTGACATGGCGCTCATAAAATTCATCAACTAACGCAATAAAACGTCTCGCTGCATCGTCATTAGTTTGACCAAGCTGTTTAACATTAGAAATTATTACAGTGTTAAACAAGCGACTAATTTCCATATAGTCTACTTGGCTACGTGCAGTTTCGCATAACTCGCTAAATTCAAACATAGCTACACATTTAGCCACTTTACGAGTGTTAATTAAACGCCCTTCAATTTCGATTGGCTCATCATGCTTTCCGGCTTCTGGCGATAACTTGTCGAAATATTCAAATAAGTTTTTATCAGCTTGTTCATCTAATGGGCTATGGAATATTTCAGCTTGCTCAAGGGTACGTAATCTATAATCAATCCCAGAATCTACATTGACTATTTCTGTGTTTGCTTTTACCAGCTCAATAGCCGGTACAAAACGTGCGCGCTGTAAGCCATTTCGGTATAAGTCATCAGGGATAATGTTTGAAGTAGCCACAAGTACAATGTTGCGAGCAAACAATGCCTGCATTAAGCCACCAAGTAACATGGCGTCGGTAATATCTTGAACAAAAAACTCATCAAAACAAATTATGTCGGTCTCGGCTTTAAAAATATCAGCAACTTTTTCAAGCGGATTGGCTGTGTTATTTAATTTTTTAAGCTCATCGTGAACACGATGCATAAAACGATGAAAATGCACTCGCATTTTACGGGTGCCAGGCAATGCCTCATAGAATGTATCAACTAAATAGGTTTTACCACGCCCTACACCACCCCAAAAATACAAACCTTTAATAGGCTCTGGTTCGTGACTATTAAATAACTTAGCAAAAAAGCCCGATTTTTTAGGTTTTGCTTGGGTTAGGTCATCGTATAAACGCTGTAAATGACGTACTGCATTTTCTTGTGCTGAGTCATGTACAAAGTCATCACGCTTGAGGTCTTGCTGGTATGTTTGCCAAGGAGTCATATCTATTTACATTTAAAACGCAGTTTAATTTGTAAAGCATATTAACACGCATCATCAGTCGGGGTATATTGCACTTAGTATGATTTGTAATTGAATCAGGCATTCATTAGTTATTTTCCCAAAGGGGTAGAATTATGGGCACAGTTATGTGGGTAGGTTTAGTTGTTATTACTGCTGTAGTAGCGTTTTTTATTGGTGCATTTGTTACTAAAAAGCAATTTAAGCAAGATGAATTAAAAGAGCAGGCTGAACAAGCAGAGAACGCGCTTGAGCAATATCGCCAAGATGTAGCCGATCATTTAGCGAACACAGGCAAGCTCGTCAATAAAATGAAAGAAAACTACGATCAGCTTCTTAGTCACGTGGAAGAAACCAACCAACTATTATTAGAAGATAGAAATAAAGCCCCTGCGGAACCGTTTTTCTCTAAAGAAACAACAGAACAATTGCAGGCTTCTTTAAAAGAACGCCAGTGCGATCGCTCAAATGCACAAGCACAACCAGCCGATTATGTATCTGGAGAGTCAGGTTTATTTGCTGGACAGAATAAAGTTTCAGAACATTCTAAAGCATCTTGATGAACTTTTTTTTGACCCCATAGTCTTTAGATATAACAGCTTTGTTGTTTTATTACTGACAAACTAAAAAAGGCTGCTTGTGCAGCCTTTTTTAATTTTTGCTTTTCCTAAGTGGAGTAAACCCTGACTATGAAAATGAAATTATCACTTATCAGCGCAGCTATTCTTTCTACTAGCCTGTTATTAAGCCCGGTCGCCTCATATGCAAAATTACCGGTAGCAGTAAATGGTCAACAATTACCAACACTCGCACCAATGCTTGAGCAAATTACCCCAGGTGTAGTTAGTATCCAAGTTTCTGGTTCGAAAGAAGTACGCCGCCGCGCCGATCCACTTGAGTACTTTTTTGGCAACCCTCAACCTCGTAGCCAAAAACGCCAATTTAGTGGTTTAGGCTCAGGTGTTATTATTGATGCTGATGAAGGTTATGTAGTAACCAATAATCATGTTATTCAAGACGCTGAAAAAATGGTTGTTACACTCGAAGATGGGCGCGAATACGAAGCTACAAAAATTGGTAGCGATACTGAGTCTGACATTGCGTTACTACAAATTGAGGCTGACGACCTAGTTGAAGTTAAGCTGGCTAATTCAGATAGCTTGCGCGTTGGCGATTTTGCTGTGGCAATTGGCAATCCATTTGGTTTGAGCCATACAGTAACATCAGGAATTGTAAGTGCACTGGGCCGCAGTGGTTTAAATATAGAAGGTTATGAAGACTTTATCCAAACGGATGCGGCTATTAACCAGGGTAACTCTGGTGGCGCATTAGTTAATTTAAATGGTGAGTTGATTGGTATTAATACCGCAATTTTAGGTGCATCAGGCGGTAATGTAGGTATTGGCTTTGCTATACCATCAAACATGATGAAAAACTTAGTTGATCAAATTATTGAACATGGCGAAGTACGCCGAGGTTCACTGGGTATTTCTGGCCGCCCATTAGATGCAGGACTAGCAAAAGCCCAGCAACTTGATGTGAAGCAAGGTGCTTATGTAATGCAAGTAATGGATGATACCGCAGCAAGTAAAGCAGGCATTAAAGCTGGTGACGTAATTACTAGTATTAATGGCAGCGACATAAGTGGTTTTCATGAGCTACGTAGTAAAATTGCAACCTTAGGTGAAGGCCGTGAAGTTAAACTAGGCATTTACCGCGACGGTAAAGTTAAAACAGTAGAAGTAACACTTGATGGTGCATCAGGCGTTACCGCTACAGGCGAAGAGCTTCATCCTGCTTTTCAAGGTGCAGAGCTTGAAAACGTGCAAAAAAATAGTAATAAGGGTGTTGAAGTAACCTCTGTTGATCCGCGCTCACCTTCGGCTCGTGTAGGCCTAGAAGAAGGAGATGTGATCATGCAGGTGAACCGTCAACGCGTAGAAACGATTCGCGATATGAATAAAATCATCGAGAGTACGCAAGGCAATATTGTCCTGGGCGTAAAACGCGGCCGAGAGTCGATATTTATACTCATTCAATAATTAATCGCAGTATAAATGTAATAAAAGTAACAGTGGCACTTGCCGCTGTTATTTTTTTTATGCCATCATAAAGAGATTGCTCACAAATAATAAGAAACTCGTGCTGAAACTACTAAAATTTGTTCTTCCCCCGTTGTTTGCAGGCTTAGGTATTGCTTTTCTAGTGGTTTTCTTTAGCCCAAATATGAGAGCAGCCCTATTACCTAATGTACCAATCCCAAGTGCGATGAGCTCAAGCCATTTAAGCTTTTCGGATGCAGTAAAACGAGCTGCGCCATCTGTAGTGACTATTTTCTCAGAAAGCATTTCTAAAGAGCCACGCTATAAACGACAAAATACCGTACAAGAGTTAGGATCTGGCGTTATTATGGCGCAAGACGGCTATATATTAACTAACTATCACGTTATTAATAATGCAGACCAGATCATGGTTATTCTTACCGACGGTAGGCGATTTTTTGACGTGCAGTTAATCGGTTTTGATACTATTACTGATTTAGCGCTATTGAAAATAAATGCAGATCACTTACCTGTAATCCCTGTTAACGACGACTACTCATCAAGTGTTGGCGATGTCGTGCTTGCAATTGGTAACCCTCTTAATTTAGGGCAAACCATCACACAAGGTATTATTAGTGCAACGGGTAAACAAAAAATTACCGACAGCCCTTATAACAACTTACTGCAAATGGATGCAGCTATAAATGTTGGTAACTCAGGTGGGGCGTTGGTGAACTCAAATGGTGACTTAGTGGGTATCACTTCGGCGCAGTTTAAAACCCGTGAAAACCTTAATATTCAAGGAATATTTTTTGCAGTTCCCTACTCGCTCGCAAAAGAAGTGATGGGAAAACTAATACGCCATGGCCGCGTTGTACGTGGCTATTTAGGCTTTGAGGGCACCGCAGTTGATAGTACAGGCAAAGAAGTAAACGACAGCCTTACCGAGGTTGCAGGAATGCGTATTACTAACTTAGACCCATTAGGTCCGGCGTGGCAAGCTGGCATTGAAGAGCAAGATATTGTTATTAAAATTGCAGGGCTGTCTGTGGCTAATCCACAAAAAGTACTCGAAAGAATAGGTAATACAGAGCCAGGTAAAGAAATTGAATTTGAACTTTATCGTAACGGTAAAATAGAAAAGATTATGGTAACGGTTGCCGAGCTTGAAACTAAACTTTAAAAAAAGGCCGGATAGCTTTATGGCTTATCCGGCCTTTTTTATATTTGGTTAATACCAACCTGCAAATTTAACCTTGGACGGCCAACTGACCCTAATAGTTAATTAAGCAAATTAGTATTACTTAACTACTTCTACGTTTAATATTTGCACCTAGCGCACTTAGCTTATCTTCAATACGTTGATAACCTCTATCAACGTGGTAAATACGATCTACAACCGTTTCACCTTGAGCAACTATACCCGTTAAAATTAGGCTCGCTGAGGCGCGTAAATCAGTCGCCATTACTTGCGCACCCGTTAAACTTTCGGTATCACCACAAATAGCAGTATGACCTTCTAAACGAATATTAGCGCCCATACGTTGTAGCTCAGGTACATGCATAAAACGGTTTTCAAAAATGGTTTCAGTAATAGTTGCACTACCATTAGCCACTACGTTTAAAGCAGTAAACTGTGCTTGCATATCAGTAGGAAAACCCGGATGCGGCATCGTTTTAATATTTACAGCTTTAAGCTCACGCTTACGCATATCTAAATATATGCTACCTTCTTTTACTTCAACGAGTGCATTAGCAGCACGCAGTTTTTCAATAACTGGCTCAAGTGAATGAAAGTCTGTATTTTTACAAAGCACTTCACCGCCAGCCATTGCTGCAGCAACTAAAAACGTTCCAGTTTCAATACGATCAGGTAAAATACTGTGCTCACAACCAGCTAATCGCTCAACACCTTCAACTTCAATGCGGCTAGTACCAGCACCACTAATTTTAGCTCCCATTGCGATTAAGCAATTTGCTAAGTCAGTAATTTCAGGCTCACGAGCAGCATTGTCTAAAATTGTTTTACCATCAGCTAAGGCGGCCGCCATTAATAGGTTCTCGGTAGCGCCTACACTCACCATTTCCATAAAAATTTCGGCGCCTTTTAAGCGGCCATCAACCTTGGCATTAATGTAACCATTTTCAACGTTGATTATAGCGCCCATGCGCTCTAAACCCTGAATATGTATATCTACTGGGCGAGCACCAATAGCACAGCCGCCAGGTAAAGACACTTGTGCCTCACCAAAACGAGCGACTAAAGGGCCGAGCGTTAAAACAGATGCACGCATTTGTTTTACTAACTCATACGGAGCAAGGGTTTTATTAACGCTAGAACCGTCGATTATTAGCGTATCGCCCTGCCAATTAACCTCTGCACCCAATGTTTGTAATAATGCTTCTGTTGTTACTATGTCACGAAGGCGAGGCACATTAGTAAATGTACTTACACCGTCAGCAAGTAGTGAAGCAAATAAAATAGGCAATGCAGCGTTTTTAGCGCCAGAAATAGTAACTTCACCCGCAAGTGAAGTGCCACCTTGAATTACAAATTGATCCATTAGGAGGCCTTAACTATTGAGGTAAAATAAATTTTTGTTCACGTTTCCACTCGGTAGGAGTAAAAGCACGAATTGATACAGCGTGAATTGTGCCATCAGAAATAGTATTCATTAATGGGCCATAAACTAGCTGTTGCTTTTTAACTCGGCTTAAACCGTCAAAGCATTCACCTACGGCAATCACTTCATAATGGCTACCATTGGCTTTTACATGTACTTCAGATAATTGAAGTTCGTCGCGTAATAATGTTTCGACTTGGCTAGTTTCCATAACTCTCACTCAAATAGGGTTGTAACTTGACCCAATTGCATTAAATTTTGCAATTGCTCAGGTGGATTTTGCAATTCAAGGCGGATACCTTGTTGCTTAAATTCTGCAAAAGAGTGAATTAACCAAGCTAAGCCCGCTGTGTCAACCCTAGATACCTCACTAAGGTCAAAATAGGTGGTTTTATGCTTAGTTAATAACTTATCGTTCAGAAGCTGTTCATTGCCAATTGAATTTCGAGTAAGTTCTCCACTTACCCGAAAGTGCTGTTCATCAACTTGGCTTATTGCCAATTTAGTCATTTGAATTGTTGCCTCTAAACTGAACTGGCAGTTGGCTCTTTTGCTCTAAAAGGTTACTTACGTTATCAATACCTTGCTGGCGTAAAATACCTTGTAATTCGCTTTGTTTAGCATCTAGTAAGCTTATACCTTCAGCAATCATGTCGTATGCACGCCACTCACCGCTGCGATCTTCGCGTACTTTAAAATCAATTTTAATATCCGGTTTACCATCTTCGGTGATTTTGGTTTTTACAACAACCACGTCTTTGCCTTTAAACGGCTGCTCTGCACCAAATTCTACATGCTGATCGGTATATTGAGTAAATACACCCGCGTAAGTGGCAACTAAGTACTCTCTGAATACGCTAATAAAGCGTTGAATTTCTTTAATTGCTTTAGCTTTTTCTGCTTCGTCTGTAATTGCACGTACTTTAGATACTTCACTACCTAATACACGAAGCGCTGCGTATTTGTAATCAATGTAAGGCATAAGCTCTTCTTCAACAATAACGCGAAGATGCTCTTTGTCTTTACTAATAAGCGGCTGATCTTTTTTGATACGATCAAATGTATACTCAGATACTTGGCGTACCATTTTATTAGGATCATTTAATTTAACTTCTGCTGCACTAACGCTCTGCGTTAATGTTATTGCGCCTATGGCTACAATCGCTAAAAACTTTTTCAACATAATAATTACTCACTACCTTGGTTGAATAAAAACTGCCCAATTAACTCTTCAAGTACTATGGCAGACTTGGTATCAGTCATTGAGTCACCATCACCTAACGCTTTGCTTTCTACGCCAAATAAATCATCTATGGCTTCGTCTTGTTTATTCTCTGTGACTGTTTCGCCTAAACAGCGCTGCTCTGCCGAACTTGGAGCTATAACAGGGTGAATACCTAAGTACTGCTCACCTAAAATACCCGATGTTAAAATTGAGATAGAGCTCGTATCTGAAAAACGACATAAGTACTGCGCATCTATTGTCATATTCACTACAGGTAAAAATTCTTGCGGGTGAACATAAATAGACTCAACACGACCAATCACTACACCACCCACTTTTACTGGGGCGCGCGCTTTAAGTGAGCCTATGTTTTCAAATTTAGCATTTAGCGTATATGTTTCGCCTGAGCCACTAATGCCGGAGTTGGCTACTTTCAATGCCAGCATCGCAAACGCTAAAATGCCTAACGCTACAAAAAAACCAACTAAAATTTCTAATTTCCGTGAATTCATTATCTATACCCTATTAGCTGGTAAACATTACCGCTGTCAAAATAAAGTCAAAACCTAAAACTGCCAATGAAGAATGAACAACCGTTTCGGTGGTTGCCTTACTAATACCTTCAGAGGTTGGCACACAGTCATACCCTTTATAAAGGGCAATCCAAGTTACTACAATTGCAAACACAAAGCTTTTAATTAAGCCATTTAGTATGTCTTGCTGAAACGATACTTGCGACTGCATGATTGACCAAAAACTACCTGTATCAACACCTAACCAATCAACCCCCACTAAATGAGCACCGATGATTGCTACAGCTGAAAATATTAATGCAAGTAAAGGCATACTAATAAAGCCAGCCCAAAAGCGCGGCGCTATTATGCGTTTTAGCGGATCGATTGCCATCATTTCAAGTGATGACAGTTGCTCTGTGGCTTTCATTAAGCCGATTTCGGCAGTGAGCGCACTCCCTGCTCGCCCTGCAAATAATAGCGCAGTAACAACAGGCCCTAGCTCTCGTAATAAGCTCAATGCCACTAAGGGACCAAGGCTATCTTCCGCGCCATAGCCAACTAAAACTGTATACCCTTGTAGCGCTAAAACCATGCCTATAAATAAGCCAGATACCATTATGATAAGCAATGATTGCGAGCCCACCATGTATAGTTGGCGTACAAGTAAAGGGGTACCTTTTTTAAAATTAGGAACATGTGCAAGCGCACTAAACAGCATGTGTGCTGAACGGCCAAGCGCAGCAAAACGCCCTAGCGTTTTTCGCCCTAGCCTTTGAAATAAATCCAACATTATGCTTTTTCTCCAAGTAACTCTTCGGCATACGTTTGCGCAGGAAAGTGAAATGGTACAGGCCCATCCGACAAACCATTTAAAAACTGCTGCACTAATGGAGATTCATGATTGCGCATTTCATCGGGAGTGCCTGTGCCTATTACGCCTTGATCAGCAATAATAATGACGTGATCGGCAATACTCATAACCTCTGTAACATCGTGAGTTACAATTAATGAAGATAAACCAAGTACTTCATTTAAAGACTTTATTAGCTTAACCAATACCCCCATAGAAATAGGGTCCTGTCCTGCAAATGGTTCATCATACATAATGAGTTCGGGGTCCAGAGCAATAGAGCGCGCTAATGCGGCACGTCTTGCCATACCACCTGATAACTCAGAGGGCATTAAGTCTTTAGCACCACGCAAACCAACCGCTTGAAGCTTCATTAAGACTATTAATCGAATAATATCTTCGCTTAAATCTGTATGCTCCCTAATTGGAAACGCAATATTGTCAAATACCGACATGTCGGTAAATAAAGCACCACTTTGAAAAAGCATGCTCATTTTTGTTCGTGCCGCATACAGCTCTTTACGCGACATATTTGGAATGCTGCCACCTTCAAATAAAATATCGCCTGAGTCAGGCTTAAGCTGACCGCCGATTAAACGCAGCATGGTGGTTTTGCCAATTCCGCTTGGCCCCATAATGGCAGTGATTTTACCTTTAGGTACGCTGAAACTCATATTTTTATATATGGTTCTATCGCCACGCGAAAAGCTCACATCCTTGACTTCTACTATTGATTGCGACAAGTCGCTCTCCATAACAATGTTCACTAGTGATCCTATTTTAAGGGTTTTTTATCAAAGATGGAAAAAACAATTCGTAAGATTTTGTAATACACCTATAAAAAGTGCTCTAAGGCTGAGGGATTTTCCCTTAACGCATGCTTAAGTTTCTAAATATAAACTAAAAGCACTGGGCCCATTAGAGCAGACCTGACTCTTTTATTTATACTTTCATGTTGGCTTTTGTTACTATTCGCGCCATCTCTATTTTGAATAACTGGCTTATCACAATGGTTACCTCGTTTGTTATTTTGATTCTTGGTTTTGCAGCTCTAGTTTGGAGTGCAGACAGGTTTGTTTATGGGGCAGCAGCCCTTGCTAAAAACTTTGGCGTTCCCACGCTTATTGTTGGTTTAACCGTTGTAGCTATGGGTTCATCAGCGCCTGAAATGATGGTTTCGGCCTCAGCAGCTTTAGCTAATAAAACCGATACAGCTGTTGGTAATGCTGTGGGTTCAAACATTACAAACATTTTACTTGTGTTAGGTATTACCGCCCTTTTTCGCCCTCTTGCAGTATCTTCAAGTACATTAAAACGCGAAATGCCATTAGTGATGCTCGTATCATTGGCTACTTGGTATGTGTTTTCAGATAACTACTTTTCGTTTGGTGAAGGCATAGCACTTTTAATTGGCTTTATCGTTTTTATTGGTGGGCTGATTATTGTTTCTATGCGCGCAAAAAATGAAGATGATCCGTTTGTGTCAGAAGCATGCGATGAAGTACCTAATGACGTTCCAACAAAAAAAGCTGTATTTTGGCTAGTTATTGGCATGATTTTACTTCCTGTTAGTTCACATTTTTTAGTGGGCTCGGCGGTTGATATTGCAAAATACTTTGGCTTGAGCGATTTAGTCATCGGTTTAACTATTATTGCCATAGGTACGAGCTTACCTGAGCTTGCAGCCTCTATTGCAGGTGTATTAAAAAATGAAGATGACCTTGCTCTTGGTAATATTGTGGGCTCAAACATATTTAATATTTTAGCCGTATTACCACTAGCCGGTATTATTAACCCTTCAGTAATTGATCCATCATTAGTGAGTCGAGATGTATTAATAATGATAGGTGCAACACTTGCTCTTATTATTATGTCGTTGAACTTTAGAGGTTCTCAGCGTATCAATAGAGTAGAAGGCGGCTTATTGCTATTAGCATTTTTAGGCTACCAAGGTTATATTTTCAGTCAAATAGGGTAAACATGGCGCAGTTAAACTTTATTGAACAAGGCCTTCGCGTTCTTGATATAGAACGCCAAGCATTGAGTGATATTTCTCAATATGTTGATGAAAACTTTCATCATGCATGTCAATTAATGTACGACTGCCAGGGCCGTATTATTGTCATTGGTATGGGAAAATCAGGCCATATAGGCAATAAAATAGCCGCCACACTTGCAAGTACGGGTAGCCCAGCCTTTTTTGTTCACCCAGGTGAAGCGAGCCATGGCGACTTAGGCATGATCACAAAAAATGATGTGGTTATGCTTATTTCAAACTCTGGTGAAACCAGCGAAGTTTTAAATATCATCCCAGTCTTAAAAAGACTTGGTGCAAAAATGATAGCCATGACGGGTAATATGCAATCAACCATGGCAACACTTGCTAATGTACATGTGTGCATAAAAGTAGAAAAAGAAGCCTGCTCATTAGGTCTTGCGCCAACAGCAAGTACCACAGCCACTTTAGCTATGGGAGATGCTATGGCTGTAGCACTTTTAGAGGCTAGAGGTTTTACCGCAGATGACTTTGCTCTATCGCACCCAGGGGGCAGCCTAGGTAAGCGTTTACTACTAACGCTAAAGGACGTAATGCACAGCGGTGAAAACACACCTAGTATTAATATTTCACAAACTATAAAAGATGCGTTAATTGAAATGTCAGCCAAAGGATTAGGCATGACAGCGATAGTTAATGACAACAAAGAGCTCGCGGGATTATTTACCGATGGCGATTTACGCCGTATTTTAGAGCAACGTATTGATATTCACACCACTTTAATCAGTGTGGTAATGACTAAGTCATGTACAACAGCTACCCAAGATATACTTGCAGCTGAAGCGCTCAATATAATGGAAAACAAACGTATAAATGGGTTAATTGTGGTTAATGAAAAAAACCAACCAATTGGCGCACTAAACATGCAAGACCTATTAAAAGCAGGAGTGTTATAAATGCAATTTGAAGATCTCTATCAACCGCTAAGTGCTGATGCAAAAGCGCG